>DKAX01000174.1 GCA_002450975.1 Proteobacteria bacterium UBA6915 | reverse complement strand
TGGGAGGATTTATGGCCACAGCACCACGTCCCCAAACCGATCCCGCCCTGGTCCTGGGCAAGGCCTTGTTCAACGTCCAGAGCCAGTTGGGACTGACCGACTCCACCCTGGCACAGATAATCGGGGTGGACCGAACCACCATATCGCGCATGCGCAAGCGCGGCACCCTGGAGGCCTCTTCCAAACAGGGAGAACTGGCCACCTATCTGATCCGACTCTATCGCGCCCTGTTTGTCCTGGTCGGCGGCGACGCCGAAGCACTGCAACACTGGATGGACACCCCCAACCACCACCTCAATGGCCGCCCGGCCGATCTGATTACCAGCGTTCAAGGTTTGATTCGTGTCATGGAGTATGCCGACGCTATCCGGGGCAAGGTATGACCGACATCTGGCGCGAGTGTGAGGGTGAGCGCCACATCGCATTGCTGCGCACCCAAGCCCTGCGCCTGGTGGAATCCCAGGAACAGATCGCCACCCTGGGGCTGGTGGACAACCTGGAAGAACAGGAGATTCTGGAACACCTGCTGGATAGCAGCAAACCGCCTGCCCCGCCCGGCGCACAGCGCCACCACTATCTGATCATGACACCGTTTCGTTACCCGCCCCTGCCCTGGGGTTCGCGCTTCGGCAACCGCCTGCGCCCAGGCATCTTTTACGCATCAATCACCATCGATACCTTGCTGGCAGAGGCGGCCTATTACCGCTTTCTCTTTTGGCAGGGGATGAGTGCGCCGCCACCGGCCGACCGCCTGAATACCCAACACACCTTGTTCAGCATTCAGGTCAAAACACCTTCCGGGCTAGGACTGGAACAACCACCCTTCCAGACCTATCAACATCTGATCGCTCACCCCAGTGATTATTACGACAGCCAGCAACTGGGCGATGCGATGCGCGAGGCCGGCGTGGAGGCCTTCACCTACCCATCCGCACGCGATGCCACACAAGGCCTGAATGTTGGTGTTTTCACCCCCAACGCCATCGTCAATGAACGCCCCACACAGGAACAGTGGCTGTGCCTGACCCGCGCCGACGAGGTCTCCTTCCGTCAGCAACACGATCACAGCGTGGTCTATCGATTCGCCGTCGATCAGTTTCAACGGGATGGCAATCTGCCGCAACCGGCATAACAATTGGTAATTGATTTTATGAATGGCAATATATGAAATTATTTCTCAACTAAAAGCGCTCTTATCATTTCAATTTATCCTCATATCAGTAACGTCTCTTCCTGTTTTACCCCTATTACCTATACAAACAGTTTTTTTCTGCAACAATCAACTTCATCCATGCGCCCATAAAAACAAAGTATTGTCGTTATAAAAACCGACAGGCGTAGGATTTGTTAACCCGGTCATGCCTGTAACCTGTAGCCTTACAAGGCCATAAACCTGCAAGCTGGCACGGGGGCACAGAGTTTTCTGTAATAAACAGTGAGGGAAAAAAATATGTCGACTGAGCTGGCCCTTGCACTACTGGCAGCATTGCTTGCAATCATCTACGGTGTTTTTTCCATTGTTCGAATACTACAGGCACCCATGGGTAATGAGACCATGCGGCGCATCGCCGCGGCGATCCAGGAGGGTGCGGCTGCTTATTTACGACGGCAGTATTTCACCATTGCCGTGGTCGGCATCATTCTGTTTGTCATTCTTTTCTTTACCCTGGGCACCTTAACGGCTGGCGGATTTGCCATCGGCGCCATACTCTCCGGCATCGCCGGTTTCATAGGTATGAACGTCTCCGTGCGCACCAACCTCCGAACCGCCGAGGCGGCACGCAAAGGTTTGAACGAAGGTTTGAAGATCGCCCTGCGTGGCGGCGTCATTACCGGCTTGCTGGTGGTTGGCCTGGGGTTGTTGGGCGTGGCCGGCTATTACGCTTTCTTACAGTCATGGCTGCCCGCTGATACCGTCAATCCATTGGGCCCCTTGGTGGGCCTTGCCTTCGGCAGCTCCCTGATTTCCATCTTCGCCCGCCTCGGTGGCGGTATCTTTACCAAGGGTGCCGACGTTGGCGCCGATCTGGTGGGCAAGATCGAGGCCGGTATCCCGGAGGATGATCCACGCAATCCGGCGGTTATCGCCGACAATGTGGGTGACAACGTGGGCGACTGTGCCGGCATGGCGGCCGACCTGTTCGAGACCTATGCGGTCACCATCATCGCCACTATGATCCTGGGCAGCCACCTCTTTGCAGGTAACAGTAATGCCATACTCTACCCCTTGATGCTGGGCGCAGTCTCCATCGTCGCCTCCATCGTTGGCAGTTGGTTCGTCAGCATTCGTGAAGGTGGCAAGGTGATGAACGCCCTCTATCGCGGCCTGATCACCGCCGGGGTTATCTCCGCCGTCGCCTTCTATCCGGTGACCGAGTTAATGATGCAGGACAATGGACAATATGCCTTCTCCAGCATCTACGCCACCGCCCTGATCGGTCTGATAGTGACGGCTTTACTGGTCATCATCACCGAGTATTACACCGCCACCGAATACACGCCGGTACGCCACCTGGCGGCGGCCTCCACCACCGGCCATGGCACCAACATCATCGCCGGCCTGGCCCTCTCCATGCGCTCGACGGCGGCGCCAGTGCTGGTTGTCTGCGGTGGTATCTTTGCCGCCCACTACTTCGCCGGACTCTACGGAATCGCCATCGCCGCCACCTCGATGCTCTCCATGACCGGCATCATCGTCGCCCTGGATGCCTACGGACCGATCACCGATAACGCAGGCGGTATTGCCGAGATGGCCGATCTCGATCCCGCCGTGCGCAAGGTCACCGACGCCCTGGACTCCGTGGGTAACACCACCAAGGCGGTCACCAAGGGCTACGCCATCGGTTC
>DKAX01000247.1 GCA_002450975.1 Proteobacteria bacterium UBA6915 | reverse complement strand
ATAGCGGCCATCACTACTCAGCCGCGCTTGTGCCAGGGTGAGGCTCGTCTGGCGGTGGCAGTAGTCCAGGCTGCTGAACCAAAGGTCACCCACCTGAATCGACTGGTAGCGTGCGGGCGCTTTGTTCAGTGTAATGATGACGGCCTGGTCCGCCCGCAAAGGGAATACGCCGGATGAGCTGAATTGCCCCGGAAGTTTGGTCTTATCCGGTGGGCTCATGGCACGTATGGGTAACTGCCCGAGCAGAAAGCTGACCAGATTGACCCAGGCGTTGGCGGAATCAACCAGGTAGTTCGATGCGATCTGGTATTGGTCATCGACAACGTCGTGACTCGGGAGGGGGCTCGGCTCACCGTGCGTGTCTACCCGCTCGATGTACCAACTGCCGCCCACCTCGTTCTCCCAGTCCATGAAGCTCTCGCGAATCAGGACATTTGCCGCTACCGACACACCATTGGTGTTGTTGAGCCAGTTACCACCGGGGTCTTTGTCGCTGATGGTGATCTCGAACTCGCCGTTGTCGTCGATGCACAGCTCCGCCAGGGAAAGCGCACTTATGGGTATAGGGTTGGGATTGTTGGTGAATGCTGGGGCCAACTGGATCTGCAGGTCCGCGCTCGTGCCCCGTCGGCCACGAATAATGTAGGTGCCGGGGGTCTGGATATTGGCGATGTGGTATCGATTGTCGGGATTGATGAGACCAAACTGATTATGCTGGTTGATCAGGCGAAACTCCGGTTGCATGGGATTGTGGAGGATGAATCCCTGGTCCAGGGCCGCCGAGAGCTGGTGCTTCAATTGCCGCTGCGCCGCCGCGCGCTCCTCGTCAGGATTCAAACTCGTGGTCACCCAGGGGGCGTTAAACATAATCTGCCGTGCCTTCTCAATGGCTCGAGCGAGCTGCGCCGCACCTCGGTATCCGTCGTCGTCTTCTATCGCGCTATTCATAGATAGTAAACCTGCGTTCATTTGTGCTGAGTGTTTCATCGGCTGAATTCCTCTTTAAATGGTGTAGTACCTGCCATAGGGCGCTGATGCCTTGGTCACCGTTTCTACCACATACTTACGTAGACCCCCGCAGGAGGGATTCAGAAATAGGTGTGGTGAGCAGAATTCAAAAAGGGAGGTGTGTTGAACCCCGTTGATCCGTCTGATAAAGTGCGTAAACCCATAAATTTGTTTGGTATCTCATGCCTGATCACCCTGAACATAGCCAGGATCGCCTGCTTCAGCTCATTGCCCAGTGTGCATTGAAGGATCAGAATGCATTTAAAACCCTCTACCAATTAACTTCCGCGAAACTTTTTGGCGTTGCCCTACGTATATTGAAGCAGGAGGCCCGCGCCGAAGAGGCGCTGCAGGAGGCCTGCTTAAAGATCTGGCGCAACGCGGCCGATTACAGCAGTCAGCGCGGCAGGCCTATGACTTGGCTAATCAATATCGTACGCAACCAATCGCTTGATATGTTGAGGGCCAGTGCGTCCAGGCAGGAGGACGCACATACAGAGTGGGTTGATGATATGGAAGACCAGTTTAGTCATGGCGGTGACGCGGAAAACAGTGAAGAGCTCGAACGATTACTGCAATGCATGGAGCGATTAAGTGAAGATCAACAGCAGTGCCTGCTAATGGTTTACCACCAGGGCTACACGGCAGCTGAGGTTTCCGCCCAGGGCAAATGGCCGTTGGGTACGGTGAAGACCTGGGTGCGACGTGGGCTGGACAGTATTCGGGAGTGCCTGAAGATATGAGTGATCAGGATATGTCAGACTTCGAAATGCTGGCCGCCGAGTATGTGCTGGGCAGTCTGTCCGGCGCCGAACTCGAACGCTTTAAGCAGCTGTTGGGCGAAAACCCTGAGGTGCAACGCCTAGTGGTGAAGTGGCAGGAAACGCTCGTACCATTAAACGAGCAAACGCCCGAAGTTGAACCGCCACCACGTGTGCTCAACACGCTGATGCAGAAAATCTCTGCACCGGCGTCGCACACAAAAACATCCTGGTGGCAAAATTTGAATGTCTGGCGGCCGTTGGCCCTGGGCAACAGCGTGTTATCGGTATGTCTTGCCGTGTTTGTTGGGTTTCAGCTGATGCAGCCTGGCGTAGACACGGGCGTTACCACGGGTGATTTGGTCTATGTCGGTGTGCTCGAAGATACCGAGCAAAAACCGAAGGTCGCCGTACTCGCCTACAACAAACCATTCCGGCTGGAAATCAAAAGCAAGAAAAAACTCTTGGTCGAACAGGGCCGGGAACTGCGCCTGTGGATGGTGGACAAAGAAAATGATCAGACCGTTTTCCTGGCAACGGTACAATCAGGTCAGACACGTATTGATGTAGACGAAACACTGTGGGAAAAGCTCAAAACTGCTAAGCAGCTGGTGATCAGTGCAGATCCGGTTGCTTCTGAGAAAACGCAGCCTACTGGGCAGATTTTGTTCAATGGGGCGTGTGTCAATCTCAAGGACTGGTCGGTGCAGGGTTGACACCCCTTCGATAAAATTGTCGACACCTGAATCGGGTGTGAGAAAAGTAAAAGACAAGACTTGGCCCTGTTACCTTGTTTGAATTCCACTTACGTCACGCATTCATCTTCCGCGCATCGGGTGGTGTCCAGCGTCGTGAAGTGGAAGACTTTCTGATGGCCTTCCCAACAAACCTTGCGCCTAACGACAGCGTGACGGATTTGAATCAGCCGATGTAAATCGATATTGAAAATAATAAATAGTTGTTCTAACGCAAAACCGAATGTCAGTTGATGGTGCCCGGTTTTTTTGGCCAAAAGCTATCCTTGGTAGCGTGCAATAAGTGAAAAGCATTGCACCGAATGTCTAACTGGTCAACACCGAAAGTTCACGTAGGCCGGAGTAAGCTTTTTTGCGTCTCCGGCTTCGTTTTGCCCGAGACGGTCGCACACAACG
>DKAX01000044.1 GCA_002450975.1 Proteobacteria bacterium UBA6915 | reverse complement strand
TGACCACGTTCCACCTCGCCTCGGTGGTGCTCGACCCGTACACCAACGAGAGCTCGTGGATCCTGCGCACGGCGACCCGCATCCTCGACGAACTGCGCGGCGCCGACGTGCGGATCAACTTCGTCGTCACGGCGCCGCCGGAGGACGCACGCGCATTCCTCGGGCCGCTCACCGAGCGCTTCCTCGTGTTCTGCGATCCCGACCGGCAGGTCGTGAAGGCGCTCGGACTCGACACCCTCCCGGCGTTCGCGTTCATCCGCGTCGACGGCGCGGTGGCCGGCGTCGCCGAAGGCTGGGACCCGGCGGCGTGGGAACGGATCACCCAGGACATCGCCAAGATCACCCGCTGGATCGCACCGACGCTCCCCGAGCCCGGCGACCCCGGGCCGTTCCGCGGCTCTCCCGCGCTCGGCTGAGCGGGTGGCCCAGCCGCCACCCCTCCCCGATCTCCCCGTCGTCGACGCGCTCGCCCCACTTCGGCGGGCCCTCGCCGCCGACCACCGCGCTGTGCTCGTCGCCCCGCCCGGCGCCGGCAAGACCACCGCCGTACCGCCGGCCCTGCTGGATCAGCCCTGGCTGGCAGGTCGGCGTGTCATCATGCTGGAGCCCCGTCGGTTGGCGGCGCGTAATGCCGCCGCCTGGATGGCGTCGCAATTGGGCGAACCGGTAGGGCAGACCATCGGCTACCGCATGCGCAACGACAGTAAGGTCAGCGCCCATACCCGTGTCGAGGTGGTCACCGAGGGTCTGTTGACCCGTCTTCTGCAAAGCGACCCCGAGCTGAGCGCCTACGGTGCCGTGCTGTTCGACGAGTTTCATGAACGCAGCCTGCACGCTGATCTGGCTTTGGCCCTGTGCCTGGAGGTGCAGCAGACCCTGCGCGCTGACCTGCGCCTGTTGGTGATGTCGGCCACCCTGGAGGGAGAACCGGTGGCGAACCTGTTAGGTGATACCCCGGTGGTGCGTAGTGCCGGGCGCGCCTATCCGGTGGATATCCGCTATGGCAGTGGCGAAGTGGTCAGCGATCCGGTGGCGTCGACGGTTGCGGCGGTGGAGCGTGCCCTGCAACAGGAGTCAGGTAGCGTGCTGGTGTTTCTGCCCGGTTACGGCGAGATCCAGCGGGTGTATGACAGTCTGCAACAACGCCTGCATGACCCGTTAGTAAGCGTTCACCCTTTGTTTGGGGACATGAGCCTGGCCGATCAGGAGCAGGCTATCGCCGCGGCCCCCGGCGGCAGGCGTAAAGTGGTGCTGGCCACGGCCATTGCCGAGACCAGTTTGACCATCGACGGCGTGCGCGTGGTTGTCGATGCCGGCCTGACGCGCAAACCCAGCTTCGATCAGCGCAGCGGTATGACCCGGCTACAGACTTTGAAGTTGTCCCGCGCCGCGGCCGATCAGCGCTGTGGTCGTGCCGGCCGTCTGGAGCCGGGCGTGTGTTACCGCTTGTGGAGCGAGTCGGTTCAGCAGGGGTTAGTGGCCCAGGCCAAGGCTGAGATCCTGGAGGCGGACCTGGCGCCCCTGGTGTTGGAGCTGGCCCAATGGGGTGTCACCGATCCCAAATCCTTAGCTTGGCTGGACCCGCCACCCAAGGCCAGCTATGACCAGGCTGTGGAACTGTTGCGTGAGCTGGCGGCCCTGGACGAACAGGGACGTATCACCGCCCACGGACAAGCCATGCAGGAGCTGGGTCTGCATCCCCGTCTGGCCCATCTGTTATTGCTCGGGCGTGATCTCGGCCACGGTTCTTTGGCCTGTGACTTGGCGGCCCTGCTCAGCGAGCGTGATCTGCTCCGCTTGCGCGGTGAAGAGCGCCAATGTGACCTGCGCCTGCGCCTGGAGGCCTTGCGCGCGCGTGACCTGCAACAGCGTTTCGCTGTCGATCGCGGTGCCTTGCAGCGCATCCGCCAAAGCGCTCAGTTACTACGCAAACGTTTGGCAGTGGAGGACAGCGCGGGCAATAGCGAGGTCGCCGGTCTGCTGGTGGCCCTGGCCTACCCCGACCGCATCGCCGCCCGGCGCGGCAAGGGACGTGGACGCTACCTGCTCAGCAACGGCAAGGGGGCACTGGTGCAGGAGCTGGACCCCCTGGCCGAGCAACCGTTTCTGGCCGTGGCGGAGCTGGACGGCGCCCAGCGCGAGGCGCGGGTCTTTCTGGCAGCACCCATCAGTGAAGAGACCTTGCAGCAACAGTTCGCCCACTTGATCGCGCGTCGTACCCAGGTGAGCTGGGATGAGGGGCGCCAGGGGGTGGTGGCCCGTGACCAGGTCACCTTGGGCAGCCTGGTGCTGTCTGAACAGGTGGCAACTTCCGTAACACCGGAGCAGATGGCTCAGGCCCTGGTGCTGGCCATTCGTGAACAGGGTTTGGCCTGTCTGCCTTGGGGCAGCGCCAGCGAATCCTGGCGCCAGCGGGTGCAGTTCCTGCGCCGTATTCAGGGCGATGAGTGGCCTGACGTCGGTGATGAGGCCTTGCTGGCTAATCTGGAAACGTGGTTGTTGCCCTATCTCACCGGTATGCGCCGTCTGGCCGACCTCAAATCCCTGCACCTGGTAGACCTGCTCAATAACCAGTTGGACTGGCCCCAGCAGCAGCGACTGGACCGGTTGGCACCGACCCATATCACCGTGCCCAGCGGTTCGCGCATCGCCATCGACTACGGTGCAGGGGAGATCCCGGTACTGGCGGTGCGCCTGCAGGAGATGTTCGGCCTGCGCGAGACCCCGTCAGTGGTGGAGGGTAAGGTGCCCCTGTTGCTGCACCTGCTCTCACCGGCGCGGCGACCCATCCAGGTGACGCGTGACATCATGAGCTTCTGGCAGAACACCTACACCGAAGTGAAAAAGGATTTGAAAGGGCGTTACCCTAAACACGTCTGGCCCGATGATCCCCTGACGGAACAGGCGACCAGCCGGGCCAAGCCGCGCAAATCCTAGTTGTTCTAGGAATTCTTGATAAAGCCGATGACCAACATGATGAGGATGAATGCCAGCAGCGCGACAAAGATCACGCCGTGGGTGACCAATATCCCGTGTGCGCTGGGACTCAGACCCTTCTTGTCGACGAGGTAGGCGGCATAGGCGCTGTTGAGTAATAGCAGGATTTCGACGCCGGCAATCACGAGCATCGCAAAGCCGGCGCCGATGACATTGAGGCTACCGCTGGTAAAAACCGCGAAGGTATACCAGCCACCCAGGATGGAGACGATTTGGCTGATCCAAAANNTCTTCGTTGCTGGGTGGCAGTTGCAGGTAGGCACCCTTTTCCTTCAGGCTCTGGATCACGGCGTTGATATCGGCGCGAGCCAGTGAGCTGCGGCTGGCCAGATCCAGGTCCATGACGTGGACCAGTTCCCCCAGGGGCTTGAGTAAGGCCTCGGGCAGGCGGGTCAGGTTCTCTTCCGGTTTGTCCTGCTTGGGGACATATAAATAGGTATTGGCTTTGCGTTCGCTGCGATAAATGGCACAGAGCATGGTGGTTCCCGCGGTTGGCGAAAGGACGGCCATTATAGCCTTGTCTCTGGGTGAGACCAATGTTGGTCAGGGTTAATGTTCTTTATCGGTTCTGTCCGTAAGGCGACTTATTCTGCTGAATATGTTGTCAGTATTCACTTAACTATCTGTTTCTGATGGCATTAGCGCCGGTTGGCGTATTTGCCGTTCACCACCTGCTGAATGGTTGTCAATGATTGAGTTGTTGTTTTTTTACGCAAATAGTCACCCACGTAGGGCTGAGAGCTGATATACTCGCGCCTCTTCATATATGACACCCCTCGGTCGGTGTCTCCTTCGTGGACAATCCTCGAAATATTTTTTGTTCCCCCCTGGACCGTGCCAAGGGCTCCTTGGTCAGGCGGTAACCTTACCCTTAAGGGAAAATCATTATGTCATTTCAAGAACTCGGCTTGCGGGCGGAATTGCTGCGCGCTATTGCCGATCAGGGCTATACCCAACCCACCCCGATTCAAAGCCAGGCAATCCCCCTAGTGCTGGAAGGCCATGACCTGCTGGCCGGCGCCCAGACCGGTACCGGTAAGACCGCCGGTTTTACCCTGCCCACCTTACAGCGCCTGATGGCTGCGCCGGCCCCCCAGGGCAAGACGCGCCCGGTGCGCGCCCTGGTGCTGACCCCGACCCGCGAGCTGGCGGCCCAGGTGGGCGAGAATGTCGCTACTTATGGTAAATTTCTGCCTCTGAAGTCCACTATCATCTTCGGTGGCGTCAGTATCAACCCCCAGATCAGCGCCCTGCGTCGTGGTGTCGATATCCTGATCGCCACCCCCGGCCGCCTGTTGGACCACATCGGCCAGCGTACCCTGGATCTCTCCAAAGTGGAGATCCTGGTGCTGGATGAGGCCGACCGTATGCTGGACATGGGCTTTATCCGTGATATACGCAAGATCCTGGCCTTGCTGCCCAAGCAGCGCCAGAACCTGCTGTTCTCCGCCACCTTTTCCGGGGAGATCAAATCCCTGGCCGCCGCCTTTTTACGCGATCCGGTACAAGTGGAAGTGGCGCGCCACAACAGCACCAATACCCAGGTGGAGCAGAGCGTCTATCCGGTGGATCGTCAGCGCAAGCGTGCTCTGCTTTCTTATTTAATTGGTTCCGGTAACTGGCAACAGGTACTGGTCTTTACCCGTACCAAGCACGGCGCCAACCGCCTGGCCGAGCAGTTGGAGCAGGACGGCATCACCGCAGCCGCCATCCATGGTAATAAGAGTCAGGGGGCGCGTACCCGTGCCTTGTCCGATTTCAAGACCGGTCAGGTTAGGGTGTTGGTGGCTACAGATATCGCCGCCCGCGGCCTGGATATCGATCAGTTGCCCCACGTGGTCAACTACGAGCTACCCAACGTGGCCGAGGACTATGTCCACCGCATCGGTCGTACCGGTCGCGCCGGTAACCAAGGTGCAGCCATCTCCCTGGTGTGTGTTGATGAACTGAAACTGCTGGCCGGTATCGAGCGGCTGATCAAGCGCGCCATCCCCAAGGAGGTCGTCGCCGGTTTTGAGGTCGATCCCACCATCAAGCCCGAGCCCATCATGAAACAGGGGCGCCAGGGTAGATCCGACCGTGGTGATAACCAGGGTCAGGCCAAGGGGCGCAATGGCCATAGCGGCCAGCGCGTTGCCCACGGCAACCGTCCTGCGGGCAAGGGCAAAGGATCCGGTGACCATCACCGTTCCGGTCACGGCAACCGCCCCGCCGCCAATCGCGGTGGCCAGCGGGGCCGTCAGCGTCCGGCCGCACGTCAAGGCGCATGATCAGATTGGGCCACCGGCAACCGCCGGTGGCCGCTTGTGATTTTTCCTGCAGCAGGAGTAAGCTCTGCTTCTTCGGTCTATGCTTGATCGGAGGAGCGTAGCAGACTCAGGTGTTGGAGGAGAAGGCAGTGGGCGAGGTCATTCCCTTTCGTAAAAAGAAACCCAGTGAAATTCACAAGGGCAAGACCTTGTGTAAGAGCGGCTTCCACCAGTGGGTGGTCGATACTAACCAGAAGTTTGACGTTAAGCAGGGCAAGCTGGTGACGGTGTATCGTTGCAAGCGTTGTGGCGTGCAGAAGAATGAGGCGCACTGATCAGGGCTGCTGTCGCGGCTTGTAATCGCCGGCGACTGTTTATCGGGTATTTACCACATCGTAATAATTGTTTTTCCCAACATCCGCGTACGTTTTTGTAACAGTAAGACCCGCGTTTTGTAAAAGCTTCCGGTAGCGCTGCTGCCCGAGCGATCTGCACTCGATTCCTGTATTCATGTCTCTCCAGGTTCCGGTCTCAATGGGGGCAGTGAATAAAAACCGCCCACCTGGCTCCAGTATCCCGGCAACTCTGTTGATCAGATCGGACTGGTCCGGCTCCGTCAGCAAAAACACGAGACCAATGGCGACGACACCCTCATAGCGTTGATTAAAAAAATCACTATTCTGCACTTTGGCGCATTGCATCGGAATGTTTGGAAATCGTTTTTGGAACTCCGCCGCGAGCGTCGGGGAGCTGTCCAGGGCCCATAATTGCAAGCCGACCTCCTGCAGTGTCCGAGTAATGGGCAAGCCACCACCACAGGCAAGTTCCAGTACCCTGGCGCCGTCGCGCAGGCTGCGTCCCCATTGATCGACGATCCTTGTTCCGACCGGGGATTTGTCCCGTTCACGCAGATAACTTTGCGCGTGTTGTTCATAGGCCAGAGAGGAATCCATTACAGTGTTTTTACCTGTCGGTATTAGGAGGGGCACGTCTTCGTTCCGATGCGAGTCTGATCAGCGTTCGTTTTGCAAGGTTGCTCCATAGAGCATACCCAGAACTAACATCTCGATAAGCCCGCTAGCGAGACTATATAGTACTGTACTGGTGGGGATCTGGAACATAACCCACTGCGAGGCGGTATTCATACTGGTACGAAAAAACCAAACAAGCAGGCCAAAATAAGCGCCTTTTGCCAGCCCGCTTGTCCCGGGTAAGTTTTTGTTCAGTATTAAATAAATACCTGCCATCATGAAGCCAAAAAAGAGATCGATGAGTGTCCCTGTAACAGGATTGATGGCAGAACGCATTATGGGTTGGTAAACGCTATAGAGATTTTGTGCAATGGGGTTGGCATTGATCAAGCCGTCCATGATGGCGAATAGCAGACCGCTGATGATACTGACAGTGATGTATCGTGTCATGGAACAATGTTCTCCTTTATACGGCTTTTTCCCCGTTGTGGATGCGTTTTCTTGCGAACCAGGCGTGTATCATTATCGCCTGGTAAAAGTATCGAGGGTTGTCAAAATCCGCGTCTCCTACTATCGACTCCAATTGCGTTGTTGTAATGGCCGGCACGTGCGGTGGTAAAGGCGCACCTCCATAGCGCATTGTTCGGGTCCAAAGATCCAACAGGCTGTCCGGGTCTTCCAATGCGATGTCCGAAATCAGATCGGCGCTGACTAACACCCCATCGGGAACCAGTCGGTTGGCAATAGCGCTGAAGAATCGCCTGCGGCTGGTCATGTCAGGCTGGTAGTGCGAGACCAGGATGCTGGTGGCTGCGTCATATCGTTCGTTGCCCGGTAGGGTTTCCAATGTGCAGTTATGAAAAGTGCAGCGGTCTATGATTCCGCTCTCCTCGCAGCGCTGTTGGCAGGTGTCCAGCATGGCCGTGTTGGGCTCCACAGCCGTGAAGCGAAATGTCGGAAATGCCCGGCCAAGGTAGGTCAATTCAGGGCCGGGTCCGGAGCCGACGACCAGAACACGCGTGTTTTCCGCCAACTCTGCCAGCACCATACGGGTAAACAAGAGCATTGCCTCTTTCAGGGGGGCGAGCAGTGCGTAGGGTTCGTCGCGGTTGGGGCGACGAATGTCGGCGACTGATTTAGTTTGTTTGGGTTCCATGACCGTTACTCCTGGATAGTAGGATTTTTATCATTCCATGCAATGAGTGATCAACAAGATTTTTTTACCTGTAGTGCGCGGCTAAATCAGTAAGATCGGCACTGACATCCCACAACTTTTTCGCAGCACCATCGTCCCTGGCCCAGGGTTTCGGCTGTATTTCCCGGCAGTCTTTGAAGTATCGACCCGTTACACCTTCCAGTTCGGTAGCCGTACAGGCGTAGATTGAGGTCCTGGCGCCGTGTTCCGGTGTTTGCAGAACAGGTTTCATGATCAATTCGAAGATTTTTGCCCGCCAGCCGTTTTGCATCCCCAGTGCCGTGGAAACACCTATACCGCCGGGATCGAGCGCATTGACCGTGATACCGCTGCCGTTGATACGCCTGGCCAGTTCCCGGGTAAACAGGATGTTCGCCAGTTTCGAATGGCCGTAGACCTTGAATACCCTAAATCTATGGTTGAAGCTTAAATCATCAAAATTGATGCCTTTGCAAAACCAATGGGCATCTGATGCGACATTGACAATGCGTGCCGGTGCGCTTGCCTTGATGCGTTCAAGCAGTAGATTGGTGAGTAGGAAATGGGCCAGGTGGTTAACCGCAAACATCTCCTCTTGCTTGTCCGTAGTGACTTTTCGGGTCAGATTGACTACGCCGGCGTTGTTCAATAAGACATGCAAGGGGCGGTCATGATCGAGAAAGGCCTTGGCGGCGTTGCGTACCTCGGTCAGTGACGCAAGATCGCAGTGAATGAGTTCAATTTTGTTGTTGCCCGTTTGTGCGGTAAGTTCCGCTGCGCTACGCTCCCCTTTGGCGCGATCACGGCAAAGTAAAAATACCTCGGCGCCCATCTCAGCGAAAACCCTGGCGGCGACCTTGCCTATGCCACTGGTGGCACCGGTAACCAGGCAGACTTTGCCGCGGAGGTCGATATTGTTCATTGTGCCTCCATTGAATCAGTTTTGTTGTCGTTTGATTCCGGGTTGTGCCATTTCCAGGCCAGTGTGGCAATGGACAGCAGGGCCGCCATGACAACAACCATGAAAAAAATATCATCCATATCCCGGGCGCCATAGGTGAATGTGAGCAGATTGGTCAGGTGCGCCACAATGACGTTGGCCAAGCGGTTGACTCTTTGGCGTAGCACACAGGATAGAAAAACCATCACAATGGGTATTTCCACCACGAATACTGAAATCAGCATGAGTTCCTCCGTGATCGTCACTCCATCGACCACGCCGCTCTGCATCTGTTGTAGAACGCCTGATCTGAACAGATCGTGCATGTCCCGGAACAGCATATTGAAGAGCACAAATATCCAAAGAAACGAAAGCCTGGCTTGCATAGTGATCCCCCTTTTTCAGGCGAGAATACGCCCTTGGGGAGTGGATATCATGCACCTGGGTTAACTTCGTTATGGTGAGGTGTGTGATTCAGGAAATCGAGGACCGGTGTTAGTGCTATGCCTTTACCGTCAGCCGTTTGCGAATTCTGCTCAGAGACTGGGGCTTGATGCCCAGGTAACTGGCCAGGTGATATTGGGGTACCCTGCGCAACAGATCAGGCTTGTGTTTTAAGATTTCCAGGTAATGTTCTTCGGGTGTCAGATTGTGAAATTTGTCCCAGGATATCTGGCGTTTGGCCATGATGTCTTCATTGATCTTTGCGCACATGGGAGCAAGTCTGGGGTGCTCCTGCATAAACTGTCTGGATCGTTCGCTGCTGCCGACGGAGAGCAGGCAGTCCTCCAGGCATTCGATGTAATATTCGGACGGTGTGTTCCGGATATAACTGACCGGTAGGATGAGGTCATGCTCAATGAAAAATTCCGTGTTTTTTTCCTCACCCTCTTTTATATAGTAACTACGAACACAGCCTTTCAATACCAGGTAGCTGTTCCTGGCCTGTTGGCCTTGTCGAAGTAGCAGTTTGCCTTTTGCAAATTCCTGAACGACGCTTTGTTCCTTGATGATTTGCATTTCCTCATCCGTGAATGAGGCGTATTGTGACAGAAATTTAACTAAGTCGTCGCTCATGTTGTCGCAGTGATATGATTGTTGGTTGTCATTGGTTTTTGAAATTGTGAACGGTATCGATTCTTGCAAGTTGTATCCCATGGTATTGATGTTGAATCAAGTGGTTGATGTTTGTCGTCATTATGGCCCCACCGGCATGCTTGTGAACAGCTAGTTTATTGTGACTACGCTGTCGTACTCTATAGCCGCTATTCGTGAATCGCATTGTAGATGGGATAAAACGTCTGTACCCATTTCCGCTGCGAAAAAGGAACTGCTGACAATGTAGATTTTGATTTGGCTGCCGTATTTCTCTGCGTATTCGCTTGCAATCAGGCTGGGATCAATACCGCCTTTAGGGATTACAATATATCCCGTGGCGGGCGCGCCAGTGACTTCGATCGGATTTGAACACAAATCACTATCGTTATAAGGATCACAAGCCGTCAAAAACGCAATGAACATTGTCATGGCGATAATACGCACAACTATTTTGTTATTAAAAGGTCTGTGTTTTATCATTATTAGTATGACGGTACCAGTTGCTTGTCACTAGCGATAGTTATTATTAGTCCGAATCTAGCGCGTTGGCCGGCAGTGGGTATAGTTTGCAGCCTGTTGTTTGTATTGGGAACTGAGATCGTTGTCAGTCATAATGGTTTTGTTCCTGGTGTAGTCCCTATCAAGCCAAAATCAGAGGGGTTGCGATGCGTACCCTATCAACCATATTGTTGCTCATGAGTGCACTATCAGGATCAGCCTGTAGCGAGTCCGGGGATGACACGGGTGATTTTGATGGTGAAGGACGTCTTGCCATCGCGTTAAAGGGCAGTCTGCAAAATCCCGCCTGGTCACCGGATGGGACCGAGTTATTATTAACCCAATTCGAAAACGGATATAACAAAGAGCCCGCAAATCTGGTTGTCTATTCCATTGCCACGCAGGGTGTCCGGCAGCTCGTCGCCGATGGTAGTGGGAACGTCAATCTGCCGGGCGCAGTCTGGAACAGTACCACGCAACAAATAGTGTTTTCCTCTTCACGTGAACCCCATGACGAGATTTACCTCATTGACGAACAGGGTATGCCCGGGGATGAACGGCGTATTACCGCGCGCACCAATGCTGTCGCCTATGAGGCCTCACTGACGCCTGATGGCCAATGGGTGGTTTTTGAGTCACATTCGTTGGATGTGGAGGACAATGGCGTGATTATGAAATTTCGGGTGGACGGTAGCGGAGATTACACTGCGCTGACACCGCTCAGCGAGGATTGTCGTCAACCCAACGTGTCGCCTTTGGGGGATCGAATTGTTTATCAACGGTTGGCACAGGGCCAATGGGATCTGTGGCTGGTTAATACGGACGGTACAGGGATACGTCAATTGACCAGTGGAGCAGGAGACAAAACCGATGCCTCTTTCTCTCCGGATGGCCAATGGATCGTCTACAGCTCCGATGAAAATGCACGCGAACTCGCCACGCTGTTTATTATTCCCGTTGCAGGTGGGGCGTCCGTTCAGGTAACCGACCGCAGGGGCTATGCCGGCGCACCCTCATGGTCTCCCGGCGGGACTAAAATCGCATATGAAGCTGCGGTTGGTGATCCTGATGGTTCTGCTGGAACCTCAATATGGTTGGTCGAAGTACCAGCGCATTAAGTATTCTATTCGCCTGGAAAGTTGATTCAGATGGCTAAGGAGAGAGCATCTGCTTTGAATTGACTAAGTAACTGTCCTTAGAAAGACCTGCTTGGTGGCATTTCGGTATTATGACATGATGATACTAAAGAAAGGGGGTTGGGAGAGACAGAGTAAGGAAAGGAGATCACCATGCATCACAATGCTGTTGTTTATACCCTATCTCTTTTGCTCGCATTGTCTACCGGTCTCTGCGTCTTCGACCAAGCCAATGCTGCCGAATCCTACCGCTGGTATGCCGGCCTCGGGACCGGCCCGATGACTGCGGCGGGTTATCGGGAATATTACCGGACCATGGCGGAATCGGTTACCGGAGATTCCCCCCTGTATGTCCCGTCCTACAAACCCTATGTGGCAGAAACAACGTCGAGTGGGATCAAGGGATTCCTGGGATTTGATATTCCCAACATCGAGTGGTTGTCTGTGGAGCTGGCCTATGTAGGTTTTCAAGGTATCCATGCCCAGGTTTATTTCGTGGAGTTTGACACCTTTGTCAACACCACCAGTATAACAGCGCGATTGAAGTATCCCTTGACACTCGCCAGGACTTTTTGGCTGACAGCAGAGACCGGCGTCTACTATTGGAACGTCGAGGTGGTTCGCTACTATGAAGGCTAGGAGCAGTCGATTAGCCGTAACGGGGAGTCTCTGCAGTTAGGTGTCGGCCTGCGCTATGACTTCATGGAAAAATACGCATTGCGGGCAGGGATGGGGTATTACCAGGCTGCCGGTATCGAGGACAAGGTTGGTGTGTCGGATATTCGTTTTACACCTGTGGAGTTGTTGGTGAGATTTTGACTGCCCTATTTTCGTGTCAGCCATACCTAGGGTCATATGGTCAAACTGCCACAGGGGTGATTTCGACTCAGTAAAAACTCGCCAAAATAGTCAAATCAATAGGTGATTCCTGAGGATTACAGATAGCCGGTAGTAGTGGGAAGCTGCAAGCCACTTTTAAGTAATTAAAAAAGCTGCCAATAGTCACTTCAACTATTGGCAACTTGTGCGGTAAGGGTATTAAAGGGGCGTACCCCCCTGTGGAGTATACTACCCTTTCGGGATATCCTTTTCCTGAATGCATTGGGGCTCCATACCCGTACGCCAACACTTATAAGTAGTGCTTTTTCCGCAGCCTGTGACGGCAAATGATCCCCCCGGTACTGTATTCACTGCCACCTGATCTTGCGGGCAGTTAAAATCATAGGCGCCTCGTTTCCTGGCAGTATCGCTAAGGTTCGCACACCCTGATACTATCAATGCAATGGACAATCCTAACCCAGTTATAAGCTTCCGACTTTTCATTTTTTTCTCCTTTGTATATGGTTCAATAGTTATTAGAACTAAAGTTGGGTATTTGTGTGTCCAACTGAGTCCCAAAACCAATTAAATGTGAAAACTGATGGGCCTTGACTCCTTACTGAAACAATATCGCTGTCGGAGTATGGTGGGTAAAATCTGTTCTGTTTACGTGCAAGGAGACAAGAATTTATCGCTTGATAAGAGTCCTATTTTGTCCAGTGATCATGGCGCTCCCTTCTCTCCTGTCGATAGTTGGTGATCTCCAACTTGATACCGTCGGGATCAGACAGGAAAATGGCATAGTAATCCGGAGCGTATTCTTTAAAAAAGCAGGGACTGGAAGCGCTAATGCCGCAGTCCTGTAACGCCGCATAGATCTCGTTAACTTCGGCAATATCGTTGACTCTCAGGCAGGCATGATGCAAACCGGGGGCGTAAGGGTTATGGCTGACATTGGAGCGTGCAGGGCGAAGCACCAATCCGAAAAATCGATTGTAGTAATTGATATGCGTTTCATCATCAATGTGAAAAACAGATTTTTTGAAACCCAAAATTGGCATGAGCGAGTCATAATATTTTTGGGATAATGTAAGATCAGAAACGGTAATGTAGATGTGATCAAAACCTGTGACTTCGGCCATGTTGGCTCCAGAGTTAGTTGATGAAAACCGGATCTGACAGCAATCGTCACTTGGCTTAGGTTGACACCAGCCTTTGATCCGGTTTGCCCTGTAATCTAAATGACTTCCGGTGATGACAGTTCCTTGTTGTTGCGCATACCGGTGCCTGTGACCTGTACCGGCCTGTTTAAGGTATCCAATACCGGGCAATGTGATTCTGCCGTTTGTAGTAATTGCACGATTCTTGAGTTTGGTTCCTGGCCGGGAATATTGGTTACGTATTCTATCCGAGTGTAGCCGGCGGGGATGAATTCATCCATCCCGAACAGTCCCTTGAGGTCCATGTGACCCTTGACATCCACGGTAACTGCAACCAGCTTGATGTCCACAAATGAAGCATAGGCAGTATACATAATCTCCTGGCAGTGCCAAGAGCGGCAGCGATCAGGTCAACCGGATTCAATTATTTTTTGTTGTCGCCTAACGAGGGTGATTCATCCACTATGAGGTCGTCGAAATTGCATACCTTGGCACTTCAGCAAACTCCTTCGAGCAGTTTTGTGTTTGCCCGAAATACAACCATGTTGTTTCCGGATTCTTCTGAATTTGCTGGATGGTTTGCAGTAATGTGTTTTCAGGGTCGGACATACACCCTCCTAATGGTATTTTTTTATGATTACTGGTAGCCATGGGAATCCTTTATGTTTCCATGCTGAGTACATAAGAACTGATTCAAGAGGTTTTGTCAAAAGCCCACACTTATCGGTGGTAAAGGTAAAATGTATCATGTGCAGTGGCGGTGGTTCGAAAGGAATGGAAAGTGTGTTGGAGACTGTATGTCTCTATATTCCATGCCGGTTGCGGGCTGGATTTGCAGCCCAGGTACTTCGGGAAATTCTATACAGGCAGTGCTTTCGCAGGAGGCTTGAGGGGGGTACCTCCGGGTGCTCAAAGGTTTCACCGCTATCGACCATATTGAGCCTTTGTATAACCGCGCGAGAGCGGTGATTGTTCGGGACGGCAAAAGCCACAATCTCCTCCAGGCCGAGTTTTCCGAACCCGACTTGAAGGGCTGCGCTGGCGGCTTCGGTGGCGTAGCCGGTACCCCAATAGGGTCGGGCCAGTCGCCAAAGGACTTCAACGCATGGCGAGCAAGGTAAACCCGAAGTTTGCGCGTGTAATCCGACTATTCCTATAAATTCCTTCGTTTCCAGCAGCTCGACTGCCCAAATACCCCAGCCGTTTTCTTCAATCGTTAATCGACATTTTTCTGCTATAGCATAGCTTTCCGATCGACTCAGGGTGGTAGGAAAGAACTCCATTACTTGCGGGTCCGCAGACATGGCGGCAAACGGCTCGTGGTCTGCAAGTTGCCACTGGCGAAGGTGTAGGCGCGTCGTTCTGGGGTGAATAATAGTTTTCATTAAGATTGAGTTACCGGAGTTAGATCATTCCACAGATCTTTTATAATACCATTCCCGCGCAAGATGCTAGCAGGGTCTAATTGTTATCATGAATTGGCGACTGATTTCTCAATCTCCTGGGGGTCGACGTCTGTTGTATCCAGGGTGAAAACGAAACTGGATCCTTGACCCGGTTCGCTTTCCACCCAGATTTTTCCTCCATGGTGTTCGATAATTTTTCGGCAGGTGGCGAGGCCAATGCCGAGGCCTTCCTGATTTGTGTTGTCGTCGGTCTTTTTGAAAAGTTCAAACACCTTTTTCAATTGATCCGGTTTGATTCCAATACCATTGTCGCTGACGACAAACATACAGGAATCGTGAAGGCGCTCCGCGCTAATATGTATATGAAGTGCGCGCTGGCGATTCCGGTAGCGAATGGCATTTGCAATCAGATTTTGCATGACCCTTATCAATTGTGTTTCATCGGCGATAACGTTTGGTAGGTCGTCATGGGTTATTTTGGCGCCGCTGGTATCTATTTCAGTTACCAGTAGGCGCATTGCCTTTTCCAGTATATCGTTCATGTCGATGGTCTGAAGTGGTTTCGGATTGCCATCAAGCCTTGAGTATTGAAGTAGGTTGTCGATCAATAAATTCATGTGATAAACGCCTTCGGAAATTCTGGCGATTAAATGCGCATTTTCAGCGTGTTGATGATTGCTGTTGGCAAGCTTTAGGAGTTGGTTGTAACCGCTAATAGCGCTGAGTGGAGACTTCAGGTCGTGTGAAACCACTCTTGCATACTGCTCAAGCTCTTCATTGGAACGCTTTAGTTTTTCAGTGCGATCGGCAATGGTTTTCTCTAGGTTTGCCTGATGATCCTGCAGGATAACTTCATTTCGTCGGGCCCTATATAGGGCATTGATCAAATGTTGGTTGTATTTAACCAGGGACACCATTATTGCAGCGGATGCAAGTGCTAAAGCGACGAGGCTGTTTAACCAAGATGATGGTGAGGTAAGGTAGGCCTTGGGATCGAAAGATATGGATAGAATGCCGGTCACAGTGAGTAATCCGATTACCGCGACTCCCGACAATATTATGGCAAATACAGCGGCGGCAGCCGCTCCACTAAAAAACATAACGGAAGTTGCCCCGGCGACAACTAGGAATGGAACGCTAGCGGCCACGAGCCCGAACTGGAACAATCCCCCCAGTCCGATAGTCAGCAATATAAGGATTGTCACCGCGGCGCGCACGGTGTAGACAATTCGGTGGCGAAACAGCGCGATGGTTATTAAACCGATGGCCAGAAAAATATGAACAAACATGATCGGCTGCCAGCCTATGGTTGTTACACGATAAAGGCTGGCCCCAAGGGCAGGTAAGGCGATAATGGCCATGGCGACGATAAATGCGTTGCAGATTCGTGAATGGACCGAAATCAAGTCTGTCTGCAGTTGCCTCGAGGTAGGGTCGCTGTGTGGCGGATTTTTACTCAAGCGACTATTATCCTGGACGTTTGTTTGGTTTTTTCACATGGCCTCCAATATTGCGCAATTTACTTCGACACAGTGCAACGAATGATTGTCAATTTATCCAATATTTGAGGTTAAGTCACCCTTTTAGGCCCATACTAACTTTTACCAAAAAACTTAATTTCGAAGACTGTGTCAGTCTGTGTGTCGGAAAATTAGCTACTAACTTTAGGGGTCTATCTCTACGTAGAAAATCCAGACAAAGAAAAGTGATTTCATTGATGGTTTCCTATAGAACATTTGGTTATAGCCGTCCCCTTGTTAAAATGAGCGTCCGCGATTATGGGGTGGTTCTGGATAAAGCGACATTGAGGTTAGCAAGCAGTGCTATGACCTAAGGCTAAAACGTAAGTCTACACCCATACGTAACCGAAGATCGACAATCTGCCTTGATTACATTCGGTTTTGCAACTTGCATTTTGATGCTAGATGCAGGATTTTCGACAAAAATAGTTTTTTTACCTGCGAAATTGATCGAAGAAAATATATTTAGTATATCCCAGCAATTAAGCGTAGCCGAACGTCTCGTAAATAGTTTCGTTTGCCCGGCAACTGTTCCTGTAATGTCCGGTCTTCACACGCAGTCCTGATAAACGTTGTTATTGGTGGTGCAGCTGCAAGGATTAGTGTCCATATAGTACTTCAAGTAAAAACAATACCGTACAGGGTCGGTATATTCTGGCATAACCAGCATGGCGTACAAACCGGTACGGTGCGTAATCATACGTTAAAAGTCCGCGATCCATCTGAATGCAAACCTTAGTGGAGAAAAAGAGGCTCGCTGCCGGTGCCCAGGCAGAAAAACGTGTCCAAAAAAGATTGAAATGAAGCCGGTCACGATAAGTATAAGCGGAAATACTGAGGGCCAGTGTTAGCTATGAACGAGTCGCCCGTACCATCAGACTAGTTCACCAGTGCATAATACTAAAACCAGTGTAACAAAAAGATTCACCTAAGCCAGGCTGACTCACCAATGAGGAGATACAGATTTGTTTCCTCTACATCGCCTATCTTCGATGTAATTGTAATTCCTATTTAACGTGTATATATTCGCCCTAGCGATCCAAATAGCGCTCTCGTCCCCTTAGTCTGTGATCTGTCTGCTATTTACGTTGTTTTAATCCCTGCTTTGTACGCTTGTTAGTTTAAAAAATTGCATATATTTAGGTAGTAAGCATATGCCGCGATAAGGGATCGTGTCGCAGCATACATTAGCGTATTCGAACCAGAAATCGCCGCCGACATTGACTGAGTTACATACTTCTTCAGGATTGCCCAAAACATAGATGCTTGGGTCTGTGCCGGTTTTTACGACTGGAGTGGGATTGGTGCTATTAACCTGTTTAGACTTGAGGTCACGTATAAGCAGTTCCTCTACACTGCCGGTAACGACGGCAATTTTCACGTTTTCTTCCTCCTGAATTGTTCCATCCAAAGACGGTTTAAAATGTAAACTTGTCACCTTGCAGGAATGCACTGTGATGCGTGCAACTTGTTCCGTTGGTTCCGGGCAGTCCGCAACCAAACTCGAGGAATAAGCCAGAAAGATAAGTAACGTTGTGTATCTCATAGTGAACAATTTGTTAGGGTTTGCTTGTCCATTCCTGTTTAAATGGAGTCTGGTCCATGTTTCGGTTGGCAACTATCATTTTTTAAAATACTTTTGTTAAGTTCCAGCTCGCTTTCATTTTTACACACTAGTACATTTATCTTCATGGTTTGAAACAAAGGTATCATCATACCTAGCATGCCTTGTGCGTGACTATTATAGGCGTAGAAAAGGGTAATTAGGTGGCCTTTGTCCGTTAATGATTGAAATAGATCAGAAAGTATTTTGAGGTCGGTATACTTTAAAACTAAATCATCCGCATCATTAAAATCTACGATTCCTATAAAATCAGTTGATAAACTAAGTTCATTGTTTAAATCTTTAAAATATTCAGCTATTTCCTCAGAGTGCAATATTCCAGATATTTTCGATACTATTTGATTAGAATCTATTTTGTATTCATATGGAATAGGCATTTTGCATTTCCAGAATGATGTGGCTGCGGATAAGATAAGCTGTAGGATTGTTTTTAAGCCTTGCCAAACTATTTTTCCAGAGAATAAATCAATCTTCGCATAGTCTTTTTAGTTCGCTGAGCTCAGCACTTAATTCATTGGTTATTTTATTTTTTACTCTTGTCCCGATAAAAATAGTGACAACATTCATCGGAAACTTCCATTTTATATTTACTTCTATCGATACAATCGTTGAATTGTTTAATGATTCCAGCGAGTAGTCGATATCAAATTCATGAATTTTGCTTGCTATGTGAAAACCGATGTTTTTATTTTCTATAAAACTTGTGATAGCTCCGTGCATCTTAAGGCTTTTACCGCCTTCTTCGATTACCTCTGTGAATGTAGTGCCCACCATTCCTGGCTTTCTTTCAATGATATCGCCTCCTTTTACGTTCTTCTGCCATTTCATTGCCTTATCGGGCTCGGAAATCCACGGAAAAACCACTTCTGGAGGTCGCAATATTTCTTTGTGAAACACAATTATCATTAGTTATCTTCTATTTATCTAACGATTATTTGCAAAAATAGCGTACTGTGACGAAGTGGGTCAGCCAAATAGTCACTTCACAGTTCAGTTGCTCGAGCATCATGACTTTTCTATTAACCTTTTAATGGTACACATATTAAACGACCACTGATGCGGTGAATGATACAGATGCCACTATGGCTATTGCAGTCACGCCAGGTGTCTTAGAGCAATTAATATTAGGAAAATTCCTCTCTGATCCGGTTGTTCCACTATCTGATATTTATATTACTCCAGGTAAACCAGAAAGTTGGTACAGAACTTCCATCAGGTGCATTCCAAATACCGGGTTCTTGATTTGTTGCCCCATTCTTTAAATAGAAATTTTGCGCTCTAACATTACTCTGGTTCACTAATAGACATAACCCGCTCTTTGTAGCCTCCGCTTTGCAACGCTCAAATACCTGTTTCAATAACTCAGTACCAATACCTTGGTTCTGATATGCCTCAGATATATGAAAATTATCCAAATACGAACCCCACTTTTCATTATCATCTATATATACACAAGCAAAGCCGACTATTGATTCAACTTCCTTCGCAAGAATAACCCGTTGGTTTTGACTGGGAGTGGTTAATCTTTGCTTCCATAATAAGGAGCGTTCAGTCGGAGCAATAGTATCCAGATACTCTTTACTCAAATCATTGTTGTAATTACTTCGCCAACTATCCATGTGTAGCTTGGCGATGGCTCCTGCATCTTTAGGTGTGGCGTCAACAAAATTCATAAGGCTTCCGTCGAATAGCGCGTCGGTGCGCTTTGGTTTTTGACATTAGAATAAGTGTTGTGATTGAGGCAAACTACTGAGAATTTCACATATGTTAGAGTCTGGAATTCTTCTATAAGCGGCCCTCGTCGATCTGCTCGTAATTCCAGTTTTGCCGCTATCCATAAGCGGAAACTCATGTTAAAAAATACTAAACCATAACCATTTCTATTGCCAGTGATAATATGGGCCAATTGGGTGCAATATACAAAGACGATTGCCCCGAATGTTATTCGTTTCGGCTCCCACAGGTTTTAAGGTCGAAACCCACTACAGTTTTAAAATTGTTACTCACATTTGGTTTGTTCTTATTGGCCGCCTCTAATTCATGCGGCGCAATGCGCTTTGCTTATTGCCCGGCGAGCTATATTGCCGATGCGATGTATATCATGGCAACTTCCTTAAACATAGCGCCACCTTTTTTGCTGTCAGACAAAAACAGTCTTAATTGGTAGGAGCTATATTTGTGGCTTGTCTTAATTGTAAAATCTGGAATACCGTCCTGGTTTATGTCGCCAGCCCAGATTAGTTCCCACCAGCCGGATTCGTCAATGAAAGGGGTTTCATATATTTGCTGTATTATGCCGTTATAATCAGTATAAAGTTTAAAACCAGCGT
>DKAX01000033.1 GCA_002450975.1 Proteobacteria bacterium UBA6915 | reverse complement strand
CATGGACGGCACCATACCGCGCAAGCGTCTGCCCGAGGTGTTGAGAACCATCGCCGATCTGTCCGAGCACTATCAACTGCCGGTGGCCAACGTATTTCACGCCGGTGACGGCAATCTCCATCCTTTGATTCTCTATGATGCCAACAAGCCGGGCGAGCTGGAACGCACCGAGGAGTTCGGTGGCAAGATTCTTGAGTTATGTGTCGCCGTCGGCGGCACCATCACCGGCGAGCACGGCGTGGGTATGGAAAAGATCAATCAGATGTGCGTGCAGTTTCAGAGCGCTGAGCTGCAACAGTTCCATGCTATCAAGGCTGCCCTCGATCCCAAGGGGCTGCTCAATCCGGGCAAGGCGGTACCGACCCTGCATCGCTGCGCTGAATTCGGCGCCATGCATGTGCATCACGGCCAGTTGTCACATCCCGAGCTGGAGCGCTTCTGATGTCCGATCGTGACCTGAGCCTGGAGTTACAGAGCGCGGTGAATGAAGCGCGTTCACAGAATCACGCATTGGCCATCGTCGGTGGCAACAGCAAGGCATTCTACGGTCACGCGGTTGATGCGCCAACGCTTTCAGTGTCTGCACACCGTGGTATCACCAACTATGAACCCACGGAACTGGTGATCAGCGCACGTGCCGGTACGCCATTGACAGAGTTGGAGCAGGTGCTGGCGGATAACAATCAGATGCTGGCCTTCGAGCCGCCCGCCTATGGCGATAGCGCCACCCTGGGCGGCACCATCGCCGGCAATTTTTCCGGTCCACGCCGCGCCTATGCCGGTGCCGCACGTGATTTCGTTTTGGGTACGCGCATTATCAATGGCCGCGGCGAGATCCTGCGTTTTGGTGGCGAAGTGATGAAGAATGTCGCCGGTTATGATGTCTCGCGCCTGATGGCCGGTGCCCTGGGCACCCTAGGTGTGTTGCTGGAGGTCTCGCTCAAGGTGTTGCCACGACCTGAGAGCGAAGTCACCGTGGTGCTGGAGCGTACCGCGTTGCAGGCCATTGCCGATATGAACGAGTGGGCGCAGTTGCCTTTGCCGATTTCCGCCACTTGTCATGATGGTGAAAGGTTGCTGGTGCGGTTGTCTGGCACCGGAGGCGCAGTCAAGGCGGCACGCGAACGCATTGGCGGCGATTTAAGCGATACCGGTGCATCCTATTGGCAGTCATTGAAAGAGCAGCAGCTCGCGTTTTTCTCGGATAAGACCCCATTATGGCGCCTGTCGGTGGCATCTGATGCTCCACCTATCGACATCGACGGCTGTCAACTGATGGAGTGGGGAGGCAGCCTGCGCTGGCTGCGCAGTGAGGCCAACGCTATGGAGGTGCGTGCAGCGGCGCGTGCCGCCGGCGGCCACGCCGTCGCCTTTCGTCATATTTCCGATGCCGAGGTATTCGACCTGCCGTCGCTCGGGGTGTTGCGCATGCACCGACAGATCAAGCAGGCCCTGGACCCGCAAGGTATCTTCAATCCCGGTCGCCTTTATCCCGGTCTATAACCATGCAGACCCGACTACTGGATTCTTTTCTAAACACTGAACAGGGCCGCGAGGCCGACGCCATCCTGCGCGCCTGCGTGCACTGCGGCTTCTGCACGGCCACCTGTCCCACCTATCAATTGTTGGGTGACGAGCTGGATGGGCCGCGCGGTCGTATCTATCTCATGAAACAGGTTTTGGAAGGCAACGAGGTCACGGAAAAAACGCAGCAACACCTGGACCGCTGTCTCACCTGCCGTTCCTGCGAGACCACCTGCCCCTCCGGCGTGCGTTATGGACGTTTGTTGGACATCGGTCGCCATATAGTCGAACAGCAAGTCGGTCGTCCCGTCAGCGAAAGTCTCAAACGCAGCGTGCTGCGCAAGGTCATACCCCAGCAGAAATTATTTGGATCATTATTGGGGCTAGGGCGTACGGTGCAGTTAGTTTTACCAATGGCCCTGAAGAAAAAAATCCCCGCCAAACAAGCTGCACGACCCTGGCCGCAAACATCACACCCGCGCAAGATGCTGGTGCTGGATGGCTGTGTGCAACCGGCGACAGCCCCGAATACCAATGCCAGTGCCGCCCGCATTTTGGACAAGCTCGGCATACAGTTAATTCGCGTTGCTAGCGCCGGTTGTTGCGGTGCTGTCAGTCAACACCTGAGTGCACACGAAGAGGCGCAGGACTTTGTCCGCCGTAATATCGATGCCTGGTGGCCCCATGTGCAACAAGGCGTTGAGGCCATCGTTATGACCGCCAGTGGTTGCGGTGTCATGGTAAAGGATTACGGTCACTTGCTGGCCGGTGATTTGGGTTATGCAAAAAAGGCTCAAACGATAAGCGCGTTGACCCGGGATTTGAGCGAGGTATTGCAGGCGGAGGATTTGAAGCCGCTGAATCTGAATGTTGCCGGTTTGCGCGTCGCCTTTCATGCACCTTGTACCTTGCAACACGGCCAGAAACTCATTGGCGTGGTGGAAAATATTCTCACCAAGGCCGGTTATCAACTGACGTCGGTCAGCGACTCCCATCTGTGCTGCGGTTCCGCGGGAACTTATTCATTGTTGCAGTCTGAACTGTCGCAACAATTGCTGGGCAACAAGCTCAACGCGTTGCAAAAACACCAGCCCCAGGTTATCGCAACTGCCAATATCGGCTGCCAGCTGCATCTGGCCAGTAAGGCAGGCGTGCCGGTCAGGCATTGGGTGGAATTGCTGGATGCTGATTAGGTCGCACATAGTCATGTGCGACCTGGTCACCTACCGATTTGGTTAAGGATTCACTATAAATCTGACAATTCGAGTCTGACTTGCCGATACAGATCCACCCTTGCCGTAGTGGCTATCCAGCTCTCCAGTTGAATAGCGGCTTATACTGGCTTTACCAACACACTGTTTGCTAGTGTCGATGTTTTGAATTTTAGCCAGGAGATCCTCTATTTTTATTCCCGGGTAGCTGCCTGTGTCGGGTACCGACTCAGAAAAATAGGCTGTTCTTTTCGTGGTGCTCTTGTCTTCGTTATAAGCGGTGCACTCCAGTGAAACCGAAAGACTGACAGATTTGTCTATCCCCAGTGTGTTATCCCACGCCATATCGAAGATGTCGGTGGAACCAAATTCACTACCGCTGGTAGGTGCAGTCACCACGGAGGCCAGGGGCAGTACAACATGGGAGTTGGGTGCCGACTCAAACTCTTTGCGATTCAGGGAAACGACAAATTCCGTGGCGCCGGTATCGAAGGCAAACATAGCGCCATAGTCATATTCGGGAAACAGATTGCGTTTGAGTTTTTTTGTCTCGCCCAAGGCAGTCGCAGTGAGGGTTTCTCCACCGGTGAGTTTGACTTCATCACTATCCCAATGGCTTCCTGTGCGTAAATCGACCCCCACAGTGGTTAAACCGCTCCCCTCTGAATAGACCGAGATCCTGGCATATATCCCGTTAGTATTCAGGTCCGTTGAATCTACGGACGCCCCGCAAGCCTGTAGTAATAACATACCTGTCGCGATGACCAGAGTTCCTTGCTTCATCGAATTATCTCCTTGTTTGTAAATTCGGTGTTCCTAAAGCTCTGTGGTCGGCACTTGTTAGTGACGACCGCATCATTGTCTGAGTCCAAATCTTATACCGCCAAATGGTAAATGGGTCAACGATGTGCATGGACGCGCATGGCAATTCAGCTGCGATTTCTATCTGTTTTTCCTTCAACGCGCTCCGGAAGATGCCGGCTACCACAGCGCCAGTTGTCCGGCTAAATCCGGTTTAATGAATAAATCGTCGCGCAACGCCGGCGCGCCGGGAAATGCCAGCTTTTGTTTCGCCAGTTTGAAACGCTTTCTGATCATTTCGGCGAAAATACCTTGACCACGCATGCGTTTGCCAAAAGTGGCGTCATAACTCTTGCCGCCGCGCATATCACGTATACGTTGCATGATGTGCTCCGCCTTGAGGGGATAGTGTTGTCCCAGCCAATCGACGAACATCGCGTCGATCTCGTGGGGCAGGCGCAGCAGGACATAGCCGGCATCGACGGCACCCGCTTCGCGCACCGCACCTAGCAGCGTTTCCATCTCGTTGTCATTGAGTACCGGGACAAGCGGTGCCAGCAGCACGCTGACCGGAATACCCGCCTGCGTAAGGTTTTGTATGATCTCCAGTCGCCTTTGCGGCGCCGCCGCGCGCGGTTCCATGCGCCGGCACAGCTCCCGGTCCAGGGTGGTAACCGAAATGGCGATGTGCACCAGCTGTTGATGGGCGGCCTCGGCCAGTAAATCCAGATCGCGTTCGATCAAGGCCGATTTGGTGACAATGGCCACCGGGTGTTTATATTGGACCAGGATTTCCAGTAGGCGACGGCTCAGGCGCAGGGACTTTTCTACCGGTTGCCAGCCATCCGTATTGATGCCCAGGGCAACGGGCGCCGCCTGGTAATTCTTGTGGGCCAGCTCTTTTAATAGCAACTCTGGGGCATCGGGCTTGTAAAACAGTCGGGTCTCGAAGTCCAGTCCCGGCGACAGATCTAGCCAGGCATGGCTGGGGCGGGCAAAGCAATAGACGCAGCCGTGTTCGCAACCCTTGTAGGGATTGATGGAACGATCGAAGGGGACGTCCGGGGACTGATTGTAACTGATGATGGTTTTGGCGGAATCGATCAGCAGTTGTGTCTTGATCTGCGCCGCTTGTTCATCGGCCTGCCAGCCGTCGTCGACGTGTTCCCGTGTGGTATCGCTATAGCGATTGTCCGGCGACAAGGTGGCGCCGCGGCCTTTGCGTGTGTGCTGCTTGGCCATGGCCTGGTTTAGCGGCAGTTAAGGCGCTGTACCACTACCTGTGACTCCTCGCTGTCGGTGATCACCAGGTTTTGCAGGCGGTTGCCGGAGAAGATCAGGGTCTTGTGGCCAAGCTGGTAGCGGTTTGTTTCCAGTGGAGTGAGCCTGCCCAGGTTTTGTTCCCGTTCTCCCCCAAGGATCAGTTCGTTGTTTCTTATACGGTAGTGAAAATTGCGCTCCGTGTGTTGAATAACGGCCAGAGTACGCGCTAATACCGTGATAGCGCCAACCTCGCTGCAGCTTAGTTCAGGTAGCTGCTCGGCGTTTGCCAACAGCGGTGTAACACACGAGATTATCAATAGTCGTCTTGTCATGATCGCTCTGTGTTTTTTTCAGCCTATTACATACCATTTTTAAACTGATCGGAAAAAAGCCTGCCCTTTTGTCGCGCCCCTTTCAAGGCCTCGGCGTAGTCCTGTAATAACGACAGTGACCAGGCAATGCGTGCGCGGTAGTAGGAGTCGCTACGTTCATCGTTGTCGGTTGGATTGGCATTGAGCACCGATTCGATCTTGCGCAGTATCAGGTGTTCCGGCAGATAACAAATGCGGTTGTTTTTATAGCTGCTCATGCGCAGCTCTGCCACCGGATAGGCGCCGCCCTCACCGCTGGAGACAGTGGTTATCAGGGCGGGCTTGTGGCCCAGCTCGTTCTTACTGAACAGCAGGAAAAAATTCTTAAGGCCCGCCGGCACCTGGCCGTGATATTCCGGTGAGATGACCACGAAACCGTCGGCCTCGCTGAGTTGCTGGCGCAGGGGAGTCAGCAGTGTTTGCCACTTCTCCTCGCCGTCCCAAACGCCCTGGTCCCACAGGGGTAGTGGGTTGCCAGCCAGGCTGAGGATGTCGGCTTGCAGGGACATCTGGTCGCACAGGACCGACTGCATATAGAGGGCGACTTTCTGGCTCTGGCCGTTGGGACGATGGCTGCCGTTGATCAGGGTGATCTTCATGGGGACTCTCTCCTGGTGGACCGGGTGGCAAGGATAAGTCTGTTTATGGAAAATAAAAACCCGCTAATCCGGGCAGGATAGCGGGTTGATACTATATATATGGTCTGATTTCCGGTTGTCGTGCTAGCCGACCTGATAGTGAACCTGGAGTTCGTGGCTGGTGCCCGGCGCCAGACTAAGGGTATTGTCCAGGGCGTTGGCGCTCTCCACGCACACCATCTGACGCCAGCCGGCTATGGTGAAGTCACCCATGGCGTCGGCCTTTTGCTGCCAGGGGTTCCACACAACCGTCGAGCGGCTGCCGGTCTTGTCGATGATGATGCGCCGGTTCAGACCGGGATCATTGATGACGCACCGTTGTGTACTGTCCAAATAGACACGATCGGTTTCGCCTTTAAAGCGCACAGGGCCGACCTGGCGGGACTGGGCAAAGTTGAGCACCTTGTCTTTGTAATCACACCCCTCCAAACCGCTCAGATGGATTTGCTCGATGTCGCTGATGTGAAAATAGGTGTGCAAGGCCTCGCTTAGGGGCACTGCGTGGTCGCTGACATTACGCGTGGTCAGGGTCATGATCAGGCTTTCGCCGACCTGGATATCCATCTCCACCGGAGTGTTGTGCGGCCACTGTTTCAGGCTTTGTTCAGTCTCTTGCAGGCGCAGAACCAGGTGGGTATTGCCGGCGCTGGTGACGCCACTGCTGACCACGGTCCATGGGGTGGTGCGGGCATAGCCGTGGGCGGGAAAGTCTTTTTGTTCAGCGTGGGGGCCGAACCAGGGCCAGCAAATTGGCACACCGCCGCGCACCGATTTGCCCATGGCCAGCTTGGCCTTGGCCGATGCCCAGATCACAGGATCGGGACAATCCTTGGGTTGCCAGTGTAAAAGCGTTGCCCCTTGCAGTGACACCGCCGCGCGAGCCTTGCCGTTGTCGATCAAGGCCAGACAGATGCCGCTGGCATCTTTGGTAAAGCGCAGATGATTTTTTATGGCAAATCGTTTGTTAAAAGACTGTGTGTTTTGCATGCAGACACCCAAGTTCAACCTATGGATTGTGGAAAAACTGTACTGGCATTAGAGCATAGAGATTTGCGCAGTGGCTATAGGGGACTCAAAGTGGGTGGAAAAAAAACCGAACCAGCGGATACTTTTGCTTTTTCTGTGGCCGTGAATAGCTAACGTGAACGTACTGGTAGACCAGTACAACGTCTCTGGCGGTGACTTATTGTGGGTTTGTCGTTGCGCAAGTATCGGCAGGCGTCGCCAGTCGTAATGCGGTACGACTGGCGACAAGGCTTTTAGTAACCCGACAGGTGTTTTTCTTCAAAGGGATCTGTCAACGTACTGCCAAAGGCCTGGCCGAGAACCAGCCGCAACATATTGTTCATGGTGGCCTGATCGTTGTCGAAACCGCCATGGCTACTGCTTCCGGTATGATCCTTGTGGTCCCGGCTGTTGTAGTGGCTGACCTGCGCCTCTGGTGAGTGTGCCAGCTTGTTCAGATAGGTCTCCATACCCAGGATAGGCACGACACTCCTTTTATCCTGAAAGGATCGCGATACCAGCCAGAGCAGGGATTTTCCATAGATTTTCGCCACGTTGTCCGCCAGCTCGGACTCTTTGCTCAACAGGAAATGGCTGAGCTTTCGTACCGTACCGGATGTCAGGGCGGGCAGGATGTGGCTTTGGTAAAGCTCATGGGTGCATGCAGGGGCAAATAGCACAAGGTTTTCAACGGATGGGCCGTGCAAGGCCTGCCATCTTTCCAGAAACTGGCCGAACCAGATGGAACCGGCGCTGTGTCCGACCAAGTGAAGCTTGGGCTGATTGCCACCCGGTAGGGCATTGTAGCGTTTGATCAGTTCCTGTAGAAACCAGGTGCCGTCCTTTTTCGGGTCAAATGCCCGCTGTGCATCGGCCTGCATCTCTTTCCACAGGGCGTATCCACCCGGTTGGGCCAGCTTTTCCAGGGCCTTGTCCTTCCAGTCACCGAAACCGCCGGCACGTTCCTGGGCCGCGGTGTGTTTGCCGCCCAACAGATCCTTCAGTTCTGCGAAGAGCCCGGTTTCCCACATAAAGTGAATTTCGTGAATACCATTGGCCTTGAATACCGGTCGCCAGGCATCGACTCGGCTCGCTGAACCTTTAATGGTGTTTAACCCGCCATGGGCATAGAACAGCAGGTGTCTGGGTTTAGCGGCAAAGATATCGTCCAGTAGCTCGGTTGCCTCTGCTTTGTGGGACGGGTAATCGCCGTGGGGATCCAGGTAGCCGTCGTCGAAGTGCAGATAGTGATCCCTGATCTTGTGTTGCGGTGGTGCCTTTTCCACGATCTCGCTGCTGCCCTGGCGTTGGCCGAAACGGCTGGTCTGTAAAGCCTCGGCCGATTCTACGGGTAGCGCCATGCGCGCCACCCAGGCATCCCACAGATTGGCCTCGAAATCGTTGTATGTCCAAATGGCCAGACCCTCGTAATAATTGCCATCCAGCTCGACGCCGCCCCAATCCTTACCCCAGGAGTTTTGCACGATAAAACCCTGACGGTTATAGCCGACGATGGCAAAGGCGTGGCCGCCCTCCTCCCGCCAGTCAGGATGGTAGCTGATGACGCCGTTGACCGGTTCGTCCCAGCCTTTATGTACCGAGGCGGATACGGCAATGGCATTGGCGTTGTAGCTGTGTCCTTCGGCCAGGACTGCGTGAAAATCGGAGCGGCGATGCTGAATACGATAATAAGCGCCTAGCGGATACTGCAAAGCGGATTTCTGGGCGTCGCGGGAAAAGTGGCCGGGTTTTTTCGGGTCGTAGGGCCAGAAGGTCTCGGGACAAACGCCGTACTTGTTCCAGCCCTTCATGGCACCGCGCAGGCTGGATCCTTCGTAGTTCTCTCCCGGCCACTGGTCATGGCGCTTGGCCATTTCATACAGCATTCGCGGACTGACATAGTCATCGATGCCGCGCGAACGATTGAGATAGTTGATCATGCCGGCCAGGGCGAAACCGGTGCACGCACCTTCCTTACCCTGGTCGAGTATGGTGATCATGCTCTCCTTGGGCAGGACTTGGTTGGGTAGTATGATCAGGGCCGGTTGGTAGATGCGGTCGCGCAGGTCCAGTGAGTCGCGGCGGAAGTTGGCGTCGAGTTTTGTTTTTGTCGTCATGTTGTTTCTCCTTACCGGGGATTTTTTGGCGGGAAATGATGGTGTTGATTATTTCTTTATATACCTTGCCGGGGGGAACAAAAAATTGAAAATAGAAGCGCTATTTTCTGTATTTTGACCTTTTACCTGATTTAACGATGTGTTTGATCTGTTATGTCGCTTGAAAGACGTGACTGCGAAGTAGGTGCCTAGAATCGGCAACTAAATCCGGAATTCGCCCTGCCAGTGACCATCGCGAAAATCAAATACCAGTTCCTTGGGGTGCATGCGTTGGGCTGCGGTGGATTGCAGTTGACGCTTTTCCGGATAGTGACGGGCAAACTCTTCGGGATCACAGGATGTCGGCTGGACGCAGCGGAACAGAATCCGGAGTTTGTCGTTGACCACGTGGTCAGGGTGCAGACTCTGCTCATGAAACAGAACGCGTTTTTTGACCACGCAGGAGAAATAGAGCTGCATTTCGATGACTAGTGCCGTGGGTCGTAATAGTAGTTGACGTTGCGCACGGCGGGTCCAACGCAGTTGCAGGGGGTGGTTATTCAACGCAATGCTTTGTCGATGGCTTGGTCTGTGCACCAGTCGGCGCCACCAGCTTGCCGGATTGAACATATCTCCCAGGGAAAAGTAGGTATGGCGCATAGGGTCCATTGTTTCAGTGTAGCAGGCCAAGTGCGGCATACCGTTAGAGGGACTCGCTGGCGATCTCGACAAATTCCAGGGCATTGCCATCGGGGTCACGGGTGAAAAGGGCGGCACGTCCAGACTGGCTGCGGGTGTAGGGGATATTGGCCTGCTCCAGGCGCGCCGCCAGCATTTGCACGCTGTCCACGGCAAAGGCGACATGACGATCCCGGCCACCGTGCGCAGGGCGGTTATCTCTGGGGTCGGGGTTGGGCAGTTGCATGAGATGCAGTTGTTGCTGCCCCAGAACAAACCAGGCGCCCGGGTAGCCCAGGTCCGGGCGATGCTTGCTGACGGTCAGACCGAGTAGGTCACGGTAAAAGGCCAGGGAGGTTTCCAGGTCGGCAACCAGTAGACTGGCGTGGAGCAGGCCGGTAATCACGGCCTCTCCTCCACCCTGGCAGGTGACAATCCAAAGCGCAGTTTCATAACCAGTATCGCCAGTGATAGCGCCAGGGTTACGCCATTGGCCAGAATAATGGGCAGGGCATGGAGGGCAATGCCGTATATCAGCCACAACAACACACCGCTGGTAAACAGGACAAACATACCGGCGGAGATGTCTGCGGTTGAACGGCTGCGCCAGGTCTTAACCACCTGCGGGATAAAGGCGAGGGTGGTCAGTGTGCCGGCGACCGTGCCCAGCAAATCGATCTCTGTCATGGTGTATATGCTCGTCAATCCGGGTTGGGTATTTTGCCGCTCTTGCCTTTTTTCAGGCAATAGGAATAATAGCCGCGCCTGTCTTTATTGTTCGTTTGCGGGGGCCAATGTGTCCGTAATTGCGTTCAATCCATGTATTAGCTGTGGCGCCTGTTGCGCCTACTTCCGTGCCAGTTTTTACTGGTCCGAGGCTGATCCGGCCTTTTATTCTCAACTGGGTGGGATAGCGGTTCCGCCGGAACTGGTGGAGCCATTGAATACTCACCTGGTGGTTATGAAGGGGACCAACAGCAAAACACCACGCTGTATTTGTCTTGACGGTGAGATCGGTCAGCAGGTGGCGTGTTCCATTTATCCGGTACGCTCAAGCACTTGCCGCGACTTTGATTACTCCGGTAAGGACGGGCGGCCCCATGATCGCTGCGACAGGGCTAGGCAGGCCTGGGGATTGGATCCCCTGTTGCCGCCCATAATCCATCAACCTCTGTCCGACGATACGCCACGCGTGGCCTGAATTCCTAAAGCCTGGCCGTCACATTGTTGGGAATCGGTACACAATCCGTTACCATGATTCCCGGATAGTATGCCCGACATGGGGCGTGGGTAGGGTTGTGGATGTGACGGAAACCAATGTGGCTTTGGATGTGGCTGACCGGGGGGACAAGGTCAGGCAGGCGGCGATCTATCAGGAACGCATTGGCGTCCTTTACGAGCAGATACGCGCCAGCACGCTGACCCAGCCATTCGCCTTTGCCGTTACCGGTTATCTTATGGGTAGAGGTCAACCGCTCTGGTTGCTGGCGTCTTTGCTGGCCGCCGTGGCTGCCAGCGCCGTTTGGACTTATTACCTGACAACGCTCTATTATCGTTATCGTGATCAGGTGGTGGATTTCAATCGTTGGGCCAGGCGTATCTGGTTGTGCAATTCCTTGTCCGGCCTGATTTGGGGTATCGCCTTCTGCCTGTTTGCCACCACGGACAATCAAGGGGTTGTCTATTTCACGGTGTTTTTCGCCGCAGCGGTGTCATTGTTTTCCATCCCGGTGCTTGCCTCTCATTTGCCAACTTACTACACCTTTGTAATCCTGGTTGCCGGGCCGGTCTCGGTCTTGCTGCTCATTTCCGAGGATAGCGTCAAATTCACTCTGGGTGCGGTCTTGCCGCAGGCGGCGGCGGTAAGCATGCTCTATGCGCGGTCTCTTTTTCAGAAATGGAACGAGACCTTCGAACTGCGCTTCGACAATGATCATCTGATCGAACAGCTGCGACAACAAAAGTTGTTGGCGGAACAGGCCAATATGGCCAAGACCAAATTCCTCGCCGCCGCCAGCCACGATTTGCGCCAGCCATTACATGCCCTGACCTTGTTTACCGAGGTGCTCTCCAATCAACTCAATGAGCAGGATCGGCAGCAGACCATACGCAATATCCGTTCTTCCACGGAGACGCTGCGCAGTTTGTTTGACGCATTGCTCGATGTTTCCAAGCTGGATGCCGGTGTGGTGCGACCGCAGTTGCGACCTTTCGAGCTACATGAGCTGATGCTCAAGCTGGATAACGAATTCAGACCACTGGCGGAGGCGAAACATTTGGTATGGCAGAGCCGTGGCGTCAATGCGTCGGTGCTTTCCGATCCTGCGCTATTGGAGTTGGTATTGCGTAATTTGATAAGCAATGCAGTGCGCTACACCTTGCAGGGTTTTGTATCTCTGGAGGCCAGGCAGGAAGACGATAGGATACTTATCGAAGTGAGTGACAGTGGCGTGGGCATACCCGAGGAGAAACACCAGGAGGTTTTTCAGGAATTCGTTCAATTACAGAATCCGGAACGAGACAAGGTCAAGGGTCTGGGACTGGGCCTGGCCATAGTCAAACGTCTGGTGAAGTTGCTTGACCATGATCTGCATCTGGAATCTGAGCCGGGCAAGGGTAGCCGGTTCGCGCTGGTGTTGCCCATGGTTGTACAAACGGAAACGATGAAATCGGTGGATGTAATTAAGCCGCTGGTCGGAGGTATCAATGTTTTGATCATCGAAGACGATGCCGGTCAGCGCACTGCATTGCAGGTATTGTTGCAAAGCTGGGGCTACATGGCACAGGCGTCAGAGTCACTTGCTGAGGCAACAGAACTGCTGGCTGAATTCAAACCTGATGTGGTGATCGCTGACTATCGCCTACGCGAACACCGCAACGGGGTAGAGGCCATTCAGACGATTCGCCAGCTCACAGGATTATCATTGCCAGGTCTGATCATCTCCGGCGATACCGGTGCCGAGGCCCTCAAGGAGGTGCGCGACAGCGGCTTGCAGTTGCTGCATAAACCCGTGGCGCCGGCACGCTTGCGCGGGTTTATGCGTCACGTCGAACGACGCCAAGCAAGCGGAACTGGTCACGATTTTAACGCCGATGTATAACTCCCATATCTCTCAGTGAATTTCTCGCAACATCTTAGTGTTTGAAGATCCATTTTGTGACCCGTTAATCAGGCTAGGGGATACAGTGTTCTGTTAACCTGTGATCGAGCGCTCATTGGCCGGTGAATTCGTGATGTGTTTTATGCTTGCCAATGATGCAGGCATGCCGGATGATAGCGGCCCGGATTGTCGTAGAGATAATAAAAGTAAAGAGGGATCTGTCAGGGAGCGTCTACCCTCATAACAAGAGACAGATTCATGAGTGTCGAAACACCGGTTTTCAACCCGCCATTTCCCACACAACAGGCGGGCCCTGGGCGTCAGGCTGTGTTTGATGTTTCCAGGTTGGTGCAGTGTGTCGCCGGTTTTCGTTCCCCACAGATTGTGGTTCGGGATCCCAGTAGCGGTCACCTGGGTGTGATTCCGTCGCCAGGCGCTGAACTGCAGCTAGAGTCCACACTCGCTTGCGATAGCTATCAACCGCTGGCCTGGTTGGCGCCGCTCTATCCGGAATGGCTGGGCGATCGCGCCTTCAATGAACGCCACGGTGTGCGCTTCCCCTATATCGTCGGTGAAATGGCCCAGGGAATTTCATCGGTGCCCATGGTCATTGCATCGGCCACCAACGGCCTGTTGGCGGTTTTCGGTGCCGGCGGACTTGCCATATCAGAGGTCGAAGACGCCATTCTGAAAATCCTGTCTGTCCTGGGGCCGAAAAAAATTCCCTGGGCGATCAATCTCATCCATACTCCGCAAGAGCCCCATTGGGAGGAGCAGGCGGTTGTGCTGTTTCTGAAATATGGCGTTTCCTGTGTTTCCGCTTCTGCTTACCTGCGTCTGGAGAAAACCCTGGTGCGCTACGCCTTGCACGGGCTGCACCGTGATGCCAACGGCAACATCGTGCGACCCAATCGGGTGATAGCCAAGGTTTCGCGGCCGGAGGTGGCCGCCCAATTTATGAGTCCGGCACCAGCGGCTATGGTGCGTGATCTGCTGGCGGCTGGTCAGATCAGTGAACAGGAGGCGCAGCTGGCTGCGTATATTCCTGTTGCAGAAGACGTTACCGCGGAGGCCGATTCCGGTGGACATACCGACAACCGCCCTTTGATTAGTCTGTTACCAATCCTGTTGCAAATGAGCGTTGATCTTCAGCGTCGTCATGGCTATACCCGTGCGGTGCGCATAGGCGCCGCCGGTGGTTTGGCTACTCCCGAGGGTGTGGCGGGTGCCTTTGCCATGGGGGCCGCCTACGTGGTGACGGGTACTATTAACCAATGTACCCAGGAGGCGGGACAATCTTTTTTGGTAAAACAGATGCTGGCGCAACAGGATCTGGCCGACGTCACCATGGCCCCGGCGGCTGACATGTTTGAGATGGGCGTTAAGTTGCAGGTGGCCAGACGCGGAACCCTGTTCGCCCAGCGCGCGCAGCGACTCTATGACTGTTACCGTCGTTACGACAGTCTCGAGCAGATCCCCGCCGCTGAAAGACTGTCCATGGAAAAGGAGGTGCTCGGTGCCTCTTTGGCCGAGGTGTGGTCGTCGGTGGAGCAGTTCTGGCAACAGCGTCATCCGCCGGAACTGGAACGCGCCCGCACCGACGCCAAACATCGCATGGCCTTGTCATTTCGATGGTATCTGGGTATGAGCAGCCATTGGGCACGACAGGGTGCCAGCGAACGGCAAAGTGATTTCCAGATCTGGTGCGGGCCGGCGATGGGCGCATTCAATCGTTGGTGTCAGGATAGCTTTCTGGCAGCTGTAGAAAACCGCAGCGTGGTGCAAATTGCCATGAACCTGCTGGAAGGCGCCGCTTGCGTGACACGCGCACAACAGTTGCGCAGCTATGGCCTGCCGTTGCCGGCACAGGCCTTTTGCTTCAAGCCGCGCCCCTTTCACGTTGCAACACACGAGACGGGGTGACTGGGTGCATGAATAAAAAACAACGACCACAAACGCGTGTGACTCACAACGAACCGATTGCCATTGTCGGCATCGGTGCCCTGTTTCCCGGTGGTGATGGTGTGCGCAGCTATTGGCGCAACATCATCCAGGGGCGTGACATGATCGGCCCGGTGCCCGCATCCTATTGGATGAAAGAGGACTACTACAGTGATTTGCCCGGTGCGCGTGATCGCTTTTATGTCGACCGTGGCGCCTTTATCGATCCGGTGGAGTTGGATGTCATGGCCAGCGGGCTTACGCCCAAGGACCTGCCCAGTACCGACATCAGTCAATTGCTGGCCCTGTATGTCACACGCCATCTGCTGGACGATGTCCAGTTGTTGGATGACCGCGAGTTACGCGACAGGACCAGTGTGATCCTGGGGGCTACCGGCACCACGCATTTGATCTCGGAAATGTCGGCGCGCATGGGGGAGCCCGTGTGGCGGCGCGTATTGACGGATTCGGGAATGAGCGAGGAACAGGTGCAGACGCTGGTCGATCGCATGCTGGCCTTGTATCCCGAATGGCGCGAGACTACCTTCCCCGGTTTTCTGGGTAACGTCATTGCCGGGCGCATCGCCAATCGTTTTGATCTTCACGGCACCAATTGTGTGGTCGACGCCGCCTGCGCCAGCTCCCTGTCCGCCCTGTCGATGGCCTTGCATGAACTCCATGCCGGAGTGTCCGATATGGTGATCACCGGGGGTGTCGACAGCCTGAACATGCCGTTGATGTTTATGTGTTTCTCCCAGACCGGTGCCCTGTCACACAGCAAGGACTGCCGCCCCTTTTCCGATCAGGCCGATGGCACCATGATGGGTGAGGGCTTGGGATTGCTGGCCTTGCGCCGACTGAGCGATGCCGAGCGCGATGGCAATCATATCTATGCCTTGATCCGCGGTTGCGGCAGTTCCTCGGACGGTTTATCGAAAAGTGTCTATGCGCCACGCGCCGAGGGCCAGGCGATCGCCTTGCGGCGTGCCTATCAACAGGCCGGCTACTCGCCGCGTACGGTGGAGTTGGTGGAGGCACACGGTACCGCCACAGTGGCCGGTGATGCGGCGGAGTTCGCCGGATTGAAGGAAGTTTTTGCAGAGGCCGATGCTGAGCATCAGTGGTGCGCACTGGGCAGTGTCAAATCACAGATTGGTCATACCAAGGGGGCGGCAGGAGCGGCTGGCCTGATTAAGGCGGCGCTGGCCCTGCACCAGAAGGTTCTGCCACCAACAATAAAGGTCGAGCGACCCAATCCGCGTCTGGATCTGGACAACAGTCCTTTTTATCTCAATACCCGAGTCAGGCCCTGGATACGGGCGGCACAACAGCCGCGTCGCGCTTCGGTCAGCGCCCTGGGTTTCGGTGGCAGTAATTTTCATGTCACCCTGGAAGAGTACACCGGCGGTGGACGCAAACGACTGCGGGAGTCGCCGGTGGAGGCTTTGGTTCTGTCAGCACCGGATCGCACAGGCTTGTTGACCGTGTTGGATGAATACCGTCAGCGCAGCCAGGCTGAAGGGTTGGAGTATCTGGCCTGGCAAAGCCAGCAGCAGCCGTTGGTCACGGAGGGTGTGCGCGCGGTTTTGATCGCCGCCACCGGCCAAGATCTTCGGCAATCCATGCAGCGAGCCGCCACATTACTCCAGGATCCTAAGCACCAGGGTGACTTCGAGTTTGTCGATCGTACGGCCGGGATTTATCTAAGTGCCGGCAGCCACCCCGGCAAAGTGGCGTGGTTGTTTCCCGGCCAGGGCAGCCAATACCTCGGCATGGGCGACCAGCTCGCCTGCTTCTTTGGCAGTGCCCGTCAGGTCTGGGATCAGGCGGCAGATCTGTTGTCGTCGCCCCCGCACAGTCTGGTATTTCCTCCGCCGGTATTCGACTCCGCTCACCAGCGCAGCCAACAACAGACATTGAACGATACCCGCCACAGCCAACCGGCGCTGGCGACTACCCAACTGGCAACGCTGGCGGTGTTAAATCAGGCGGGTGTGACCGCCGATGCGGTGGCCGGCCACAGTTTTGGTGAGATCGTTGCCTTGCATGCGGCAGGCGTGCTGGATTTATCGTCGACAATGTTGCTGGCGCAAGAGCGTGGCCGGCTGATGGCTGACGCAGGCAAGGATTCACAAGGTGCCATGACTGCAGTAGTCCATGATGGTCTGGATCTGGCGCGTCTGGTGGAAAGCGTCGGTGAAGGGTTAGTCATTGCTAACTACAATTCGCCGCGCCAACAGGTGATCAGTGGTCCGCTGGCTGCCGTGGAAAAAGCGGAGTCCTTGTTGCAGACTCAGGGCGCACGCGTGGTGCGCCTGGCGGTGAGCGGTGCCAACCACTCGCCGCTGGTGGCAGCGGCCAGCCAGCCTTTTGCCGATGTTCTTGCGGGTATCAAGGTGAATCGACCGCGGATTCCCGTGGTCGCTTGTGCAACGGCACGGCCCTATCCCGTCGGCGCTGCGGCTATCCGCCGAAACCTGGCCGGTCAAATCACCCAACCGGTTCGATTCCAGCAGCAACTGGAATATCTCCATAATCAGGGTATTCAAACCTTTATCGAAATCGGCGCGGATAACAAACTTTCCAGATTAGTTAGTGAATGTTTACCAACGGGTCAATACCGGATGATTGCCTTGGACCACCGTCAGGAAAACGGACTCGTGGCTCTGACCCATGCCCTGGCTCACCTGACCATTGCCGGTGTAGCGGTGCGNNACCCATCCCTGAACCCCTGTTTAATACGACAAAGCAACCCGTGTTGGAAAAGACCATGAGCAAAGAATTCACTAACAAAAACACATCAAGCCCGGAAGTGACCGCGAGCATGGAGAACCGTTCGATACCGTCAGCGCCTACTCAGTCGGCCATTTCCCCTGTCCCGCAGGCTTCGCTGTTGTCTGCGCACCAGTTGCTGGCCCAGACCCAGATGGCCTATCAGCAGACCATGCTGGCCTTTCAAACCTCCATGACCCAGGCACACCTGAGCTATCTTCAGTCAATTCACACCCTGTTGAGCGGTCAGTCGGGTATGCCGCTGGCGTCGACGCCGCCCGCAGATGCAAATGCCTGGTCAGCCACGCCGCCACCACCGTTACCGACGTTAACCCTGCCCGAGTTCGCGCCGCCGCCACCGGCAGTGGCGGCAACCATGGCGGTTGCCCCTGTTCAGATACCGGTCGCTGTCGCTCCCCCAGCAGCCGTCCGGAAACCAATGTCACCACCGATGACCAGCGTCGCAACTTCCAGCCAGGATTTGAGCGATCAATTTCTCGCCATCGTTGCAGAGAAGACCGGCTATCCCCGCGAGGTGTTGCGCCTGGACATGGAAATGGAGAGTGGCTTGGGCATCGACTCCATCAAACGGGTGGAGATCCTGGCGGGCCTGCAGGAGCGCTATCCCCAACTGGAGCATCTCGACCCCGGTCAGTTGGCCGCTTTGCATACCTTGTCCGACGTGGTTGAGGCTGTGCGCAAGGCTCTGCCACCCACTGCAGGGACAGCGGGTGGGCTAGCGGCAGCGCCGGCTACGTCAGCTCCACGGCAGGCCTCCACTGCGACACAGGATGTGTCGAGTCTGTTGCTGGACGTGGTTGCCGACAAGACCGGTTATCCCCGCGACGTCTTGCAGCTGGATATGGAAATGGAGAGTGGTCTGGGGATAGATTCCATCAAGCGCGTGGAGATCCTGGCAGCCATGCAGGAGCACCTGCCTCATTTGCAACATCTTGATCCCGGTCAGCTGGCAAGTCTCGCCACCTTGAGGGATGTGGCAGGTGCCTTGGATGAGACCCAGCAGGCGACGACGGAAAAAAAAACGCCGCAAACTGCCTGACGCCATCCGACCATAGATTTATTCCCCGTTTACAGCCTTTGGGACTGGCCGGATTGGCCATGTCCGGTCTTGTCAGTCAGGGTTCACTGTTGATTCTGGGGGGCAATGAAGCCGTGCGCGCGTCCTTGGCAGGCTCTCTGTCCGAGTTGGGTTTGGTTGTGGTCAGGCAACTACCCGCAGATGATTCATTGATAGGGGTGATCTACCTGACGGGTTGGTCGTCGGTGAACTTGGCCGACGCGCTTGTCGATGAGCAGATTCGTCTGGTGACCGATATGCAAACCGTTGCCCATCCACTAATTAAGAATAGCGGTTGGCTGTTATTGGTGGAAAAGAGTCATCGGGATGGGGCGGGTCTGGGTAGCGTCGCCCTGGCGCGTACGGCGCGTATCGAATGGCCTGAGATGGTGTTACGTCACCTGGAAATTAGCGAAGAGCTGGATGTGGCGCAGTTGGTTGTTCAGGAGTTACTGTGGGGCGCAGATCAGGCGGAGGTAGTTTACAACCGCGATGGAGAACGTCTGACCTGGCTTGACCATGCGCTACCGGCACAACCCGATGACTTGCCCCTGGTGACCAAGGATTTGGTCGTGGTGTCCGGCGGCGGTCAAGGTGTCACCGCCGCCTGTGTCCTTGCATTGGCGCGTCAACTGCCACTGCGATTTTTACTCCTGGGCCGCACCCCATTGTTGGACGAGCCTGCCGCGGCGGCAACGGCCCGAACCGAGGGTGAGCTGGTTCAATGTTTGAGTACCGGCGGAGAACGCGATTTGCAGACGTTGCGTCGTCAGGCTGGGCAAATCCTCAGCGCACGACAGATCCGTGCCAATATCCACAGACTTGAGCAGCTCGGCAGCGAGGTTCGTTATGTGGCGGTGGATATACACGATGCCTCTGCGCTGGCGCAGGTCATGGAGGAGGCTCGCGCGCACTGGGGGCCGGTGCAGGCCCTGATCCACGGTGCCGGCGTTTTGGCCGACAAGCGCCTGCTCGACAAGCAGCCAGCGCAATTGCGTCAGGTGTTGTCCACCAAACTATCGGGCTTGCAGGCCTTGTTACAGGCAGTGGGCGATGATCCGTTGAAATTATTGGTGCTGTTTTCTTCGGTGGCTGCTCGCTACGGCAACCGGGGTCAGGTTGATTACGCCATGGCCAATGAGGTGCTTAATCGTCAGGCGGCCCTGGAGGCGCGAAGGCGTAAGGGTTGCCGGGTCAAGTCGCTGCTTTGGGGGCCTTGGGACGGTGGCATGGTGACGCCTGCATTGCGCACCCATTTTCAACAGAGCGGCATCCCGCTGATCGCTATCGATCAGGGTAGCGCCTGGTTTGTACAGGAGCTGTCCACCCCGGTCAGCAGTAGCGGTGAAACTATGGTGGTGTTGGGCGAAGGGCGGCAATTATCGGCGACTGATACCGTTAACCAAGGCCTCTTCAACTATCCCATCGCGGTCAGCGCACGGTTGCTTCCTCAATTGCGAGACCATCAGGTGGCCGGGCGGGTGGTGGTTCCAGTGGCCCAGGTGGTGACCTGGTTTGTCCAGGCGCTGCGCCAGGCCGGTGTGGATACTGACGACTACGCGTTGCACGATTGCCGTCTCCTGGCGGGCATTACCCTGGAGCCCTTCGATGACTCGGTCACCTGGTTGCGTGTGCAACTGGAGTCCGAGGGCGCGGCGTGGTCGGCCAGCCTGTGGGACGGGCACGATCGCTGTCGTTACCGCGGTCAGTTCCGCGCCCTAAACGCGCGGCCAATATTCGCGCAGTCACCACCGGATAAAGCACAACTGTCCATTTGGCCCAAAGGGTTGGAGTCTATTTACGGCGAAAGTGGCTTGTTTCATGGCCCCGCCTTTCAGATGATCGAGCGCCTGCAATCCTTTTCAGATCACTATGCCTCAGTTTATTTAAGAACGAATATAGAACATTCGTGGCGTGATAATCCGTGGCCTGATCGCACGGCACTGGTGGACGGGTGTCTGCAACTAGTCGTCTTGTGGGGTATCGGCAAGGGTTTGGGAACCTGTCTGCCCACCGCCGTTGAGCGCCTAACCTGGTATCCCCATGGTGACACTCCTGCGCACTTGCTCGGACAGGTATGGGTGCGGGAAAAGGCCACGGGGATTGCTGCGGATGTTCAGCTGGTCGATGAACACGGGAAGGTGTGGCTGTCCCTGCAGGGCATTGAATGCTACCCCATCACCGATGTCCGGCGCGCCAAGGCGATGGAGGAGTCATGAAGCATGCCCCCATAGCGATTATCGGTCGGGGTTGTGTCCTGCCGGGTGCACTGACTCCCCAAGCCCTGGGAGAGCTGGTTTTTAAAAAGCGGGTGGTGTTAGCTGCTGCCGAACGTGGTGACTGGCCTGTCGATCCAGCCAGCGTGATGTGTCCTCCGGGTCGTTACCAGGGTGATCAAACCTGGTCTTCGATCGGGGGCCGTGTACGGGGCTTTGGCGAGGTCTTTTCCGGCGAGGAATTGTTGCTGGATGCGCAGCACCTTCCAGAAGACGAAATCTACCGCTGGATGATGTACGCCGGGCAGCAGGCCTTGGCTGAAGCGGGCTGGCGTGAACTGGACCGATTGCCGGTCACCGGTGTGGTGATGGGCAACCTGGCCTATCCGACACCGGGTTTTACCCGCATGAACCTGCTCACCACCCTGCGCAACCAGCCTCACTTACGTTCCTGGCGTGAGCTGCAAACGTTTCTGGAGCACGAACCACCCGACTTCCGTCAGCGTTTTAACTATGGTTTGCCTGTGGCCACCATGGCACGCGCCCTGGGGTGCCGGGCGGGTAGCTTTGCCCTGGATGCGGCCTGCGCCTCCAGCCTATATGCCATCAAGCTGGCCTGCGACCGTTTGCAGCAAGGCGAAGTCGAGATAATGCTGGCGTGGGCGGTAAACCACGTGCAGAATCTTTTTCTTCACGTCGGTTTCGCCTCGCTGGGTGCCTTGAGCCACAGTGGCCGTTCACTGCCCTTTCAACAGGAGGCCGATGGCCTGGTCCCGTCCGAAGGCGCAGTGGTATTGGCCCTGAGTCGGTTGGACAGGGCCTTGGCCGAAGGCTGGCCGGTGCTTGGCGTGATCCGCGGTATTGGACTGGCCAACGATGGCGCTGCCGGCAGCCTGCTCAGTCCGGATAGTAAGGGGCAGGTCAGGGCCTTGCGCCAGGCCTATGCCCAGGCAGGTGTGGCACCGAGTCAAGTTTCTCTATTGGAATGTCACGCTACCGGTACCCGGGTCGGTGACAGCGCAGAATTGGAAACCCTTGGCCGTGTGTTCGGCCTTGGACATCCTCTGGCACTGGGGTCGCTCAAAGCCAATCTGGGACACCTGATATCGGTCGCCGGCGGCGCGGGACTGTTGAAGCTGCTTGCGGCCTTTGAACGGCGTTCCCTGCCACCGACGCCCCTGGTCGGGACACTGTTACCGGCGCTGACGGACAGCGCATACGAAGTCATCGGTGAAGCTCGCCCCTGGTTAAGTGACGGCCCGCGTCTGGCGGCCATCAATGCCTTTGGTTTCGGTGGCAATAATGCACATTTGATAGTCGAACAACCCCCAGAGCCGGTGCGTGCGGATAGCGGATTTGTTAATACCAAGGCACTAGCGGAAGTGGTGGCAGTTCCCACTTTGGCGGTGGTCGCACTGGCTGTGCGTCACGGCGAGGCTGTTTATTGGCGAGACTTTGCAGACAATTTGTTTTCCGCTAAAGACCAGACACCCACCGGACGAATCGAGGGACTGGCTATCGATCCGCGCCGCGTGCGCATACCGCCGAGTGACCTACCTGAGATTACGGGCCAGCAGTTGGCCATATTGCAGACCGCCCTGAATGCAACGGACACCTTGAGTCTGCATGGGCAGCGTTGTGCCGTCTATATCGGTATGAGCACCGATACCGAGGCGGCCCGGCAAAACAACCGTCAGGAACTGGCACCGCTGTTGGCACAGCTCGGCGTTGAACCTAATCAGGAATGGTTGCAACAGGCGCTCGATGCGCTTGCCCGCCCGGTCAGCGGCGTGCGAACTATCGGTCTCATGCCCAATGTACCGGCCAATCGCATCAATCAACATCTGGATATACACGGACCGGGATTTACCATCGGTGCTGAGGAGAACTCTGGCTTGGTAGCACTGCAAGTGGCGGCCCGGGCCTTGGCTCGGGACGAGATCGACTGTGCCCTGGTGGGTGCAGTGGACATGTCTTGTGAACCGGTACATCGGGCTGCCGTACAGGCGATGGCTGCCGATCACGGACAGCCCATGGCGGATGCTTCCGTGGTTCTGGTACTGAAGCGCTTAGCTGATGCCCGCCGCGACGGGGATGCCCTGTTGGCCATCATCGAATCTGGTCAGCAAGTGGACCTTGATGCGGCGTCGACGCTGAATATTGTCGTCGATAGTGGCAAAGCCGGTTTGTATACACGACTGGGTAATAGCCACGCCGCCAGCGGCCTGTTGCACCTGGCCGCGGCGATAACTGCCTTGCACTATCATGCCGTCCCCGGTGAGTTGCACTACGCCGCCAGGCCCTGGTTCCGCGCCGGTCGGGAACCGCGTCGAGCACAGGTCTGTGTGGAGTCCATAGCCGGTGAACGTATAGCTTTGCAATTAATGGAGGGCGATGGCTGCGCTGGTTGGGAACCGGATCAGATTGGACTGTTTCACTTTGCCGCCGAGTCCCGTCAGGCGTTGCTGGAACAGATGCAATTTGACCGATTTGGCGGCGATGGTGATTACCGCCTGGTAATCGTTGGCACCGAGGCCGAATATCTCTCGATACGCGCTACAGTTATCGACACCCTGCGTGCTGGACAAGCGCCGTCGGATCTTCCCGGCCTGTTTTATGCGCAGGGGGCCATGACGGGTGAGCTGGCCTTTGTCTTCAACGGCGTGGCAGCCACCTACGGCGGTATGGGCCGGGAGTTGATGCTGGCCTCGCCGCAGCTGATGACCGAACTGGAAAGACGTTCGTGTCTGGGCAATCGCTTTCCCCAGGTTCTACTGCCTGCGGACAAGGCGCGGCCATTGGCGCCCATGGAGCAGATTTTCTCATCCATTTTGTTTGGCCAGCTGCATGTGAGCTGGACTCGTGACATCGCTGGGATTCGGCCTCAGGCCTATCTGGGTATCTCTGCCGGCGAAACCAATTGCCTGTTTGCTGCAGGAATCTGGCAGGATCTGGACGGAACCTTCGAGGCCTTGTTTGCCAGTGACATGTATCGTGGTGCCCTGACGCAACCTTACAACATGGTCAGGCAAACATGGCGCGAGTGCGGCGCCCTGGGTAAGGATGAGGCTGTCGACTACAGCGTCTGGCGCGTGCTCTATCCCGTACAGCGTTTGCAGGCCTTGGCTGAAGGTTTGCAGCCCTTAATGCGTATTATCATCATCCATACCGATAACGACTGCATCGTCAGTGGTCAGCGAACAGTGTGCCGGGATTTTTTTCGGCGTCACGCCATTCAGGCGCTGCCCCTGGAAAACGCCGGCTTGACGGTGCACACCCCGGATATCGGGTATTTCGCCAAGCAGTGGTATGCCTTGCACCACAAACCCCTGGCCTCAACCGGTGACGGGCGGATCTACAGTAACGCCATACACGCAGCCTACCAGCCCGACAGTGTCAATGTGGCCGACTATTCCACCCGCCAAGCGGTAAATGCAGTGGATTTTCGACCCACGGTGCTTCAGGCATACGCCGATGGCGTGCGCGTTTTTATCGAGCATGGTCCGCGTAACCTGTGCAGTCGTTGGATCGATGACATCCTCGCTGACCAACCTCACCTGTGCGTCTCCCTGGATGTGCCGGGCAAGAACAGCTGGCGTCAGGCACTAGAGGTGGTGGCGCAATTGTGGAGTGTGCAGGTACCGGTGGACATGGCAGCGGTCGTGGCGCAGGTACCAGCAGCGCCCGTAATCGAGAAAGCCGCAAGCAATGTTGTGTTGGCGGCGGCCCATGCGCCGCCGGTGGTCATGCCGCCCTGGCAGCCGGTGAAAACCGATGATGCCGACCTGAGCCCGGTCATTATGCCACTGGCGCCGATCATCCCGCGCACCGACCAACCCTGGCGAGGGCTTAAACAAAAAACAATGTTTGGGCCAAACGTAGATGTTATAGCGGAGGTGCTGCAGCAGGTAGGCCATGTGCACCAGAATTATTTACATGGTGTGAATCAAGGCGTGGCCTTGCTGCAGCAGTCTATTCAGTCTTTCCATCAGGGCATCACCGCTGGTGTCGGTCATATGGCGTCTGTTTCAGCGACACCTGGCGTGCAGGTATTGGAAACACCAATCCTGCCGGTTACGCCCGGTGTGACTGTTGCCAAACAACCACCGGTGTTGCCCGGGCCCAAGTGGGGACGTCGCGAGTTGGAGACGCTGGCTGCGGGCAGAATTTCCTCGGTATTCGGTTCCCCGTTCGAGCAACAGGACGGTTATCGTCGTCAGGTGCGCATGCCCATGGGCGATCTGCTGCTGGCCGATCGGGTCACGGGCATCGATGCCCGCGCCGGTGAGTTGACCACCGGCACCATATGGACAGAAACCGATGTCACCTGGCAGGCCTGGTATCTTCATCAGGGTTATATGCCGCCGGGTATCTTCATCGAATCGGGTCAGGCCGATCTGTTGCTGATCTCGTACATGGGCATCGATTTTTTCAATCAGGATGCGCGTGTCTATCGCCTGTTGGGCTGCGAGCTGAGTTTTTACGGCCATATGCCCAAGCCAGGCGATACCCTGTGTTACGAGATTCACATCGACGGTCATGCCCGTCATGGCGATGTGCGCCTGTTTTTCTTCCACTATGACTGTTATATCGATGGCCAGCTGCGCATAAAAATGCGTCGTGGGCAGGCCGGCTTTTTTTCCGATCAGGAGTTGGCAGAGTCAGAGGGTGTGTTGTGGTCGCCCGAGTCCATGAGCTGGGACAGGGCTCTGCCCTTCGATCCGCCACGTGTCGCACTGGTGAAGTCGAGTCTGACCGATCAGGAGTTGCGGCGTTTTATTGCCGGTGATCTGCCCGGTTGTTTTGGTGAAGCCTTTGTTCTGGGCGCCTGTCACACCCGAACGCCCACCCTGCCCGGCGGGCGCATGCAGTTGGTGGACAGGGTGACTCATTTGGACATTCACGGCGGACCCGCCGGGCGCGGTTATCTGCGCGCTGAGCTGGACCTGAAGCCTGACCATTGGTTTTACCAGGGCCATTTTAAGAATGATCCGTGTATGCCCGGTACCCTGATGTCTGACGGTTGCTTTCAGGCCATGGCGATTTTTCTTACCGCCCTGGGCTACACGCTGGACAAGGACGGTTGGCGTTTCGAGCCCTTGCCTGGACAAAACATGGAGCTGACCTGCCGTGGCCAGGCGATACCCGGTAACCGGCAGATGGTCTATGAGATCTTTATCAAATCGGTGCTGGACGGTGACTTTCCCTGCCTGGTGGCCGATGTCCTGGGCAGCGTCGATGGCCGCAAGGCGGTCTATGGCAAGGATCTGGCCATCCACCTGGTGCCCGGCTGGCCCCTCGAAGGGCGGCCGCCGGAGGAATTAACCGATTCTGTTGGTGTATCCGCTGCCGCGGTATGCGGCGATATTCGCGGTGATAGTCGTGCCATTGCCGCCTGCACGTTGGGGCGCCCCAGTGAGGCCTTCGGCCATCTGCTCGCCCCTTTTGATGATAACGGTCAGCCGGTTTTGCGCTTGCCTGCGCAACCCTACTGCTTCATCTCCCGTATTACTCACATGCCGGATCAACCGGGGACCGCGATTGCCGGTGGCGAGGTGGAGGCGGTGTTGGAGGTCGATCCTCACCAGTGGTATTTCCAGTGTAGTCAAAGTCGCGTTATGCCCATGGCGGTTCTATTGGAGACTTTGCTGCAACCCTGCGGATGGCTGGCAACGTTTACTTTGTTGGG
>DKAX01000242.1 GCA_002450975.1 Proteobacteria bacterium UBA6915 | reverse complement strand
TTGCCGGAACCGGACAGGCCGGTAATCACGATAAGCTTATCGCGTGGCAACTCTAAGTCGATGTTTTTCAGGTTATGGGTTCGGGCCCCTCTGATCTTGATGCTGTCCATTATCATTCCGCGTAACAACCGAACCTGTTAATATACGGTGTTTCCCCGCCCTTAGGCAAAGTGAAAGTCAGTATGGTGAGCAAACGTCGAAATAAATCACATGTCACAATCATGACCCCGACGGAAAAGCGGGCGGTTTATTCGCTGGCCTCGATATATTCATTCCGAATGCTGGGGTTGTTCATGATCCTGCCGGTCTTCACCCTGTACGCCCAGGGGTTGGAGGGTTATACGCCGGCCATGGCGGGCCTGGCCATCGGCATTTATGGTCTGACCCAGGCCTTGTTCCAGATACCTTTCGGCATGGCCTCCGACCGTATCGGGCGCAAACCCATGATCATTTTCGGTCTGATAATCTTTGCCCTGGGCAGCATGGTGGCGGCTCAGGCCGATACCTTGTTCCAGGTCGTGATTGGCCGTGCCATCCAGGGTAGTGGGGCGGTTGCCGCGGTGGTCATGGCCATGACCGCCGATCTGACCCGTGAGGAGCACCGTCTCAAGGCCATGGCGATCATCGGCATGAGTATCGGTATGTCTTTCTCCTTGGCTTTGGTATTGGGACCCTTGTTGGATCAGTGGGTTGGGGTGGCGGGCCTGTTTTGGTTGACGGCTATTTTAGCCGTGGTGGGGATCGCCATTGTGCTGTTTATCGTACCCACGCCGGTGGTGAGCCGTTTTCACCGCGATACGGAATTGGCGCCGGGGCAGCTACGCAGCGTCTTGTCTAACAAGGAGTTATTGCGTCTCGACTTCGGTATTTTCGCCCTGCACCTGATGTTGACCGCCAGTTTTGTGGTCATACCGTTCATATTGCGCGATATGAACGGCTTACCCTCCGCTAATCATGGTTATGTCTATTTGCCGGTCATGCTGCTGGCCCTGGTGACCATGGTGCCCTTTGTGATCATTGCCGAGGCCAAACGCCAAATGAAACAGGTGTTTGGCGCCGCGGTACTGACTCTGGCCCTGGCAGAGATTGGATTTATGCTGTTGGGGCACCACTTGCAGGGGGTGATTTTCTCCTTGTTTTTGTTTTTTGCGGCCTTTAATGTATTGGAGGCCACGCTACCGTCGCTGATCGCCAAGACGGCGCCACCGGACCGAAAGGGTACTGCCATGGGGGTCTATTCCAGCGCCCAGTTCATGGGAGCTTTTGTTGGTGGTGCGGCGGGTGGATGGATGTATGGGATAGGGGGCATTTCCGCAGTCCTGATTTTCTGTGCGGTAGTCGCCGGCGTGTGGTTTTTTGTCGCGGCGACCATGCACAGTCCCCGTTACTTAAGCAGTCATATGATCCGGGTCGGTGAGGTGGATGCCAAACGGGCACGCCAACTGGTGATGGAGCTGACCCTGGTTGCCGGCGTAGCCGAGGCCGTGGTGATTCCGGATGATGGCATTGCCTATCTCAAGGTCGATTTGCACGCCCTGGACCGAGAGAGTCTGAAAAAGTTTTCTGTATTAGATCAACCCGCTACGCCGGCCAGTTCTCAGGCGGCCGAACAGCGGCATACCGTAGGAGTTTGAACAAATGGCAAGAGGTATCAATAAGGTCATTCTGGTGGGGCATTTAGGCCGCGATCCTGAGGTGCGTTATATGCCCAGCGGCGGCGCGGTGGCCAATGTCTCTGTTGCCACCACAGAGCAGTGGAAGGACAAACAGTCTGGTGAAAACCAGGAGCGTACCGAGTGGCATAACGTGGTGTTTTATAACCGCCTGGCAGAGATCGTGGGCGAGTATCTCAAGAAAGGCGCTCAGGTCTACGTGGAAGGCAGCCTGCGTACCCGCAAGTGGCAGGACAAGAGCACCGGTGCCGATCGTTACACTACCGAGATTATCGCCAGTGAAATGCAAATGTTGGGTGGTCGTGGTGGCGCGGGCGGCGGTGCGGGTGCCCCCTCCAATGCCGACTATAACCAGGGTGGCGCCAGCAGGGGTGCTTCGCCCTCGCAGCAGCAGCCGGCTGCCGCCGGCAACAGTTTTGACGATTTCGACGACGATATACCTTTCTAACTGATAAAGGCGTGATGCACTGGGTGTGTTTCAGTGTGTCGCGCCTTTACTATTCCTTTGTACTCGCCTTGATTTGGCGTGCGATATCCATATGACCGTTGTTGCGTGCAAGTGTCAGGGCCGTATCGCCATGTTTGTTTTTATGGGTTAGATCGGGTTGGTAACTGAGCAAACGATTTACCGCATTGAGATACCCTCTTTCCGATGCCAGCATAATAGCGGAATAGCCAAAGCTGTTGCGCAGCTCCAGTTTGGCTTTGTTGGCCATCAGCAAATTGATGATATCGGTATGACCGTTTGATGCCGCGAAATGCAGTGCGCTGTTGCCGTTGTTACTGGCCAAGCCAATATTGGCACCGTTTTCAATCAACAGACGACAAAGGTCCACCCGGCCATGCAGGGCCGCGCGCATGAGGGGAGTTTGTCCGCGTTTATCCGCCTGGTTGACGGGGGCGCCGCCGGCCAGGAGTTGTTCGACGATGCTCAGTTGCTCGCGCTCGGTGGCGATCCACAAGGGTGAACGACCAAATTTATCCTCTACATCCGTTTTCGCCTTGGCAGCCAGCAGCAACTTCACCGTTGCCAGGTCATCCCGTTCCGAGGCGACGATTAGTGGATTCATTCCGTTTTTATCGGCCAGGTCGACATTGGCCTGGGCATTGATCAAGGCGATGGCAATTGATTCCAGGTTTCCGCGTATAGCCCAAAGAAGCGGGCTGTTGAGTTTTTTGTCCTGGATATTGATCTTGGCCCCTTGTTTGATCAGTAAGCTAGCGGTATCGACGTATCCACCGCGTACTGCCCAGAACAGGGCGCTTAGGCCGTCTTTGTCGGTTTGGTCGATGTCGGCTCCCTTTTTCAGTAAAGTCAGGATAATCTCATTGTGTCCCTTGAATGCGGCATACATCAGAGGCGTACGTTGATCATGGTCCTGGCTGCTGACGCGGGCACCTTGATTGATTAGACTGAGTACAGTCGAGTTGTGGCCGCGAAATGCGGCGCGTAGGAGCGGACTCCATTCGGCAAAAGGGGCGATGTTATCAATGGATTCAGTTGCTTGATTAGTTGAGTTATCGCTGTTTTCTTTGGCTAGGAGGGTGTTACAGGTAAACAGGAGCAACGGAACGCTCATGATTACCGATATTTTCCTGCCAAGGCCTATGACTGTGCGAGATCTTTTCATAAACTAAGTTCTTGTAAAGGTTTGTGGTCCATGATGCGATTCAGGTCTCAGTATCTATTTTGGATACGGTTTTTAAGTGTATTAAAATCGCAGGTGCCGGTAAAATATTATAATTCTGTGGCAATTATCGATTCCGTGGTATGGCTGTCTGAGGGGGCGGCGGACCTGGGAGTAAATAATAACTACCGGACGTGAAAAAATGCAGGTCGAGGGGGCGTAGGTTGTATGGTAAAAGTAGTTTCTCTTCTATTGATCGTTTGTGGCCCCCTGTTGTGGAGTGCGCAGGTACAGGCCGCGTTGGAATCTGAATTGACTCCCAGCGAACGTGAGCAGTCTTTGGCTGAATCCCAGGCTCAGTCCGCGGGAACGCCTGCGTCCGTGGCAACGGCGCCATCGGCCACCGGTGATGATCCGGGGCTTCAATCGGTAGCTGTCCAGTGGTACCTCAATCTGGCCAATCAAGGCGATGTCGAGGCCATTTACAATTTAGGTTTTATGTATGAAACCGGTTGGAGTGTGCAAACCAACCTGGGTAAGGCCTTTGAATGGTATAGCAAGGCCGCAGAAAAAGGCAGTGACAAAGGCCAACTGAAACTTGGCATGATGTATTTGCTGGGGGTCGGGACACCTGCCAACAAATTACAGGGGCGCCGTTGGTTGCGTGAGGCTGCTAAATCCGGTAGCAAATTTGCGCCGATGGTTAGTGAATTGGTCTTCTCCGATAAAGTGGAGATTACCGCCTTTGATCGCGATGAATTGATGTCCGTATTACGGGATGCGGTAGATCAGGATGACGAGAAGGCCAAGCACGAATTTATTCTTTTGCTTTCCAACGAGCCTGAGGCGCCCCCGGCGCCAGCCCCCGTCGCCAAGGCAGAACCTGAAAAGCCAATAGCAGTTGCGCCGGTGGTCAAGCCCAAACCGGTGGTCCAGCCCAAGCCCGTCGCCAAACCCAAACCGGTTGCCAAACCCAAGCCCGCAGCTACGCAACCGGTAGTGGCCAAACCTGTGCAGCCTGTCAAGGTCGAGCCCCAGCCGGTTGCAGTACAATCCAGCTCTTCTGATCTCAATATGAACTCCCTGGCATCGGAATCGGCTTTTTCACTTTATAGGGAGTATGCTGCGCAGGGTATGGTGGTTGCTCAATTTACCCTGGGGCAGATGTATGAAAATGGCCAGGGAACTGACAAGGACTTTGTTGAGGCGGCTCGTTGGTATCGCAAAGCGGCAGAGCAGGGCTATGGCGAGGCTCAGTTAGCCTTGGCTCGCCTCTACCGCACGGGGCAGGGGGTCGATCAGGACAGAAATGAGGCCATGAAGTGGGAGCAAAAGGCCGCTGCCCATGGATATATGGCGGGCGCTCACGCCGATAGCGGTTCCGGCAAGGGGCCGTCTCTGGACAGCAAGGCGTTGTCCATGTTGGGCAGCGCCTCCTATGCCGTACGTTGGTATCTTGATTCGGCGCGCGATGGCGATGCGCAAGCGCAGTTTTATCTGGGCTTTATTTTCGAGCAGGGGCGGGGCATTGAACAGAACCTGGATGAAGCCAAAAAGTGGTATATGGCGGCCGCAGCGCAGGGATTTAGCAAGGCAAAAGATCGGCTGGCTTTGTTGCAGGTCAAGCAGGACGGGGTGCCGTCTGAGCAGGTGTCAGGGCGGACTATTTTCGAATCGATACAGAATGGACTTGGGACCATGGGCATACAGGCTAAAATCGTTATCGTTGTGCTTTTTCTCTTCTCCATTGTTGGTGCGGTCTGGCTGAGCCTGCTGTTGTATCACCAATACTCCCTGTACAAATTACGTAAACGCGGGCGTTTCCTGGCGACGGATGCGCAGATGTTGCTTGGACACAATAATCGTTTGGCCGGGCACCGTCTGCCTGCCGGTAATAGCGCTGAGATGGAAAAGTTGGCTAAATTGGTGTTCCCCAATCCGGTCAACAATGAGGAGCAGTGGGCGGCGTCCTTTGCTAATCCCGTGACGCGCTCACCCGCTCAATCTGAACAACCAATAGAGTTACCCTCTGCGGCGGGCGCCGAGGTGGGCGACATTGCATTTGCCAGCCCGGCTGCATTTGCCGCCGCTGTTGATAAATCAGCGGCGCCCAACGAGGATGGATTTCGATTCGAACAGGTGGCGCAGGTGGAGGCGCCGCCACAGCCAGTTGCACAGCCGGCTCCCCCTGCTGCTGCAAGTAGTGTATCGAAACCGTCTGCAGAGCCGTCTGTAGCGGCTAAAGGTAATAACAATCAAAGCATCGCCAATGTTCATTTTAAGCTCGGACTGATGTTCGATACGGGCGATGGTGTGCCGGTGGACTATACCAAGGCGGCCAAGTGGTATCAGCGTGCCGCTGAAAAGGGCAATACACAGGCTCAATTCAATCTGGCCGGGATGTATGCCGCTGGCAGGGGTGTAGAACGAAATCCTGTATTGGCGGCTAAATGGGTGAGGGCTGCCGCTGCCGGCGGATACAAGCCGGCCCAGCAACTTATTAAAGAAACAGCCAACCGGGTTGTATAGGTCTTATCCTGGCAGGTTAGGCGGTTTCCAAATGCCCGCGTTTGGTTTCTATGGCGATGCCAATCTTTTTCAGTAGGGGCGTCGGCAGTATTCCCCCGGTGCAAACAATAACGGCGTCGTTGGGGATTTTTTGTGGTCGTTCCCCTTTGGTCGACAAGGTCACTTCGCTGGCGGAGATTTCCGTCGCCACCGTATTAAACAGCACATTCAATTTACCCGACTGCTGTGCCGCCTCGATGCGTACTCGGTTTTTCGGTTTCGCGCGTTGGAAGGCATCTCCACGGTAAGCCAGCGTGACGAAGGTGCCAAATTCTTCGGCGATGCTGGCCGCTGCCTCCAGGGCGCTATCGCCACCACCGACCACCAGGACATGTTTTTCCTGATATTGGCTGGGATCGATCAAACGATAGACCACCTTGCTTTGTTCCTCTCCCGGAACATTGAGTTTACGTGGAGTGCCACGTCGTCCGATCGCCAACAATACAGCTTTTGTGTGGTAACGGTTTTTGTCGGTCGTGATCAGGTACCCACCCTGGTAGGTTTCTATACCGGTCATTTGTTCCTGATAGTTGATCTTTACGCCGGTTTGCTGTGCGACCGACTGCCAGAAGTTGATCAGGCGTTCCTTGGTGGTTTCCCGTATGGCAATTTTACCAACCAAAGGTAGGGTGACATGTCCGGTCATCACAATCTTTCCGCGCGGATAGTGGGCGACTGTGCCACCTAGTGTGTCTTGTTCCAGGGTGTAATAACTCAATCCCTGTTCCATTGCTGCCAACGAGGCGGCGAAGCCTGCAGGACCGGCGCCGATAATCACGACGTCCAGTGGCGCTTGCCCCAGGTGGGATATGGAGTTCTTGATTGCATTTATCGCTTGTGTGCCTTGGCTAACAGCATTGCGGATCAGTCCCATGCCCCCCAGTTCTCCTGCGACATAGATGCCGGGCATGTTGGTCTGGAAATCAGAGTCCAGAGTAGGGATGTCCACGCCCCTTTTTTCCGAACCTAGCACCAGCGAAATGGCATTGACCGGACAGGCTGATTTGCATGCCCCGTGACCAATGCAATTTGAGGGGTTAATCAGGTGCGCTTTTTCGTTGATAATGCCGAGTACTTCCCCTTCGGGGCAAGCACGTACGCAGGTACCACAACCCAAACAGATGTTGTAGTCGATAATGGGGTGGAGTGACGTTGGTTCGAGTAGCCCCGCTTTGCGAGACTCCTCCATCTGTTTGATATTACTTTTGTTGGCTTTCTTTTTGGAGCGAAGGAACAGGTGCCAGGCAAGTGCCAGCGGAAGCCCATAGGCTATCAATGCGGGCAAATAGTCAATGACGTTTATGTATATTAAATAAGCTAAATCTGCGAGCAACTGCAATGTACTGCCACCGTTGTTTGAGTCATCATCAATCAGTCATGATGTTAAACTGATTAGTCCACTATTTATTAGTATCAATTGGTGCGTCGTTTATTCTAATGTAGGAAAAATAATTTTAACAACGGAAATTACTGAACTTATCAATTGAATAGTATTGGTTTGACATTTGTTCTTTAGTCTGTGTCTAATTTGTGGGTTGTCAATTCCAGTCAGGTGATTGGAGTTATTCATTCGTATTCATGAGGAGGGGGAATGTTCAACGGTAATTCTAAAATAGTACTGTTGGGTGTGCTGTCTGTGACTTTTCTAATCGTGGGAGCCTTGATGCTGTCCGAAGGCCGTAAGCCGATAGATCCGCTATTGCAGCAAGGTGACACACTGGCTGCTGGTGACAAGCCGTTGCCTGCTATCATGCCGGTACAAAAGACGCAGTCTAATAGTGACGGTGAAGGGCAAGGGTCCGCCATGGTGCCAGGTTTAGAGATGCTGGTATCGGGATTGGAAAATAAGGTGAATGCTGATCCCACCAATGTCAGTAACCGTATTTTGTTGGCCCAGACCTACGCGGAGTTGGGCCGTTTGGCCGATGGTATGGCTATCCTAAAGGAAATTCGCCAAAAGCATCCCAACAATAGTCAGGCTGCTGTGGCATTGGCGGCTGTTCTGATCAAGACCGAGGAACAGGACAATCTTAAGTCGGCAATAACCATTCTGGATGACAGTATCAAGCGTTTCGTTGATGTTCGTACTATCGCCGTCTTTCACAAGGCAGAGGCCATGGACAAGCTTGGTAAGCCACAAGAGGCAAAAGATCTTTGGAAAGGGCTGCTGGGTTCCTTGCCAAAAGGTGATCAATTGCGTCCTCAAGTAGAGCAGAAGTTGGCGGGTCTGGAGTAACTCCGGAAGCAGTAAAGGAAGGTGTCGTTATGTCGGCTAGTCGTCTGACTATGAGTGAAACTAAAAGGCAGTTGAAGGCGGCGTTGGCGTCTGTTTACGGCAGCGCTGAGACTGCAAAAGAATTGCAGTCGTCGGGTCAGGATCGACCTCATGATCTGGAGTCATTGAACAGAGAGTTGGCGCGACTGGTTGCGGAGAAGAAGGATCTGATCCACGGAAGCGCCTTTGATTCAAAGAATAATGCGTCTCGTCAGGAGAGCCGGATAGTGCTGTCTATTCTGGGCCTGATTACCGTAATGATATTCTATTTCTGGATTAACTGGAGCGATGAGTTTTTCAAGGCCGGCGACGATATTGGTTACGATCTTGGTCTCTACGGCGGTATTTTGTTGTTGACCACATTTTTGTATTCCGCCGTTAAACGTTTGCGTATCTTTCATAGCCTCGGCGATGTGCGATACTGGTATTATTTTCACTTTTTTCTTGGGGTGACTGGGGCGGTAACTATTGTGTTTCATACCACCTTCACGGCCCGGTCCCTGAACGGTACGGTTGCATTGTTCTCACTGATCATTGTCGTGATTAGCGGAATCTTCGGCCGTTATATCTATACGCGGATAGGATACGGTTTGCAGGAGATTCGTAAAACCTATAGGGAAAACGATCTGTTATTGCAGCAGGGTGTAATGCGTGCCTCGGGTAAGGTGGAGACAATCACTGATATCGATGTTGATCTAAAGAATTTTTTTCTAAAAGCCCTGTATATGCCCAATAGTTTCGTATTGCTGTTGTGGAAGGTGTTGACTATTCGGGTGCAGGCTCATCTGGTTTATTTGCGAATAAGCAATAAGCTACGTTTTGTAATTCAAAATGTCACCAGCGTTCATGGTTTGGATAGTATGCAGTATGACGCCGCGCTATCCAGAGAGTGTGCCCTGGTCAAGGCGAATATCAATGCCTTGGTGAAAATCAGTCGCTATTATGCTTTTGAAAGGCTGCTGGCGATTTGGCGTGTTCTGCACGTGCCTTTGCTGTTTATTCTGTTTCTGGCCGGCGTCGCGCATGTGCTTGCGGTGCATATGTATTGAGGTCGGCGTGTGCGTTTTCCCGGGTTAAAATCCTTCCGAATATTGTTGGCGCTGAGTCTGTCTATGACCAGCACGGTTGTGCTGTCCGCCAGCTTCAATAAACTAGAAAACCTGGTGATGCCGGGTAAGTTGATTGATGGGCATGCGCGTTATGAGAGTGATTGCGAGAATTGTCACGAACGTTTCGATCGTAAGCGCCAGAATCATCTCTGCCTGAAATGTCACAAAAAGGTGGCAGAGGATGTGAATGCCCAGGAAGGGTTTCACGGTACCATTCGCGATGTCAAGGAGGCGAGGGCCTGCTCCACCTGTCATACCGATCACAAAGGCCGTACTGCTCAGGTAGTCTTGTTTGATGATGAGTTGTTTAACCACAAGCGTGCCGATTTTGAATTGCGCGGCAATCATGTAAAGGTGAAGTGTGACGCTTGTCATTTAAAAGAGAAAAAATTCCGTGATGCCTCCTCTCAATGTTTCGGTTGTCATGAAAAAGATGATGTGCATGGGAAGAAGATGGGTGAGAAGTGTCAGTCTTGTCATACTGAATTCGATTGGCGTGAGGCGAGGTTCGATCATGAGAAAACTGATTTCAAACTAAAGGACGGGCATAGCAATTTGGTCTGTGACATCTGTCATCCCAATGAGCGCTATAAAAAAACTCCCAAGGCGTGTTCTGTGTGTCACGAGTTCGATGATGTTCATAATGGAGACTATGCCAATAAGTGTCAGGATTGCCACGCCGAGAAAAGTTGGGCTTTGCTTAAGTTTGATCACGATAAGGATACCAAGTACAAGCTCGAGGGGCCGCATGCCAATGTCATCTGCGGTGATTGTCATGAAGGTAATGTCTACAAGGAGAACCTGAAGTCCACCTGCATAACCTGTCATAAAAACCGCGATGTGCATAATAAGCGCTACGGACAAAAGTGTCAGAGTTGTCATGTGGTGAAAAGCTGGCGGAAAAATAACTACGACCACGATAAGACAGACTATCCCTTGAAGGGGGAACATAAAGAAGTGGCTTGTGATGATTGTCATGCGGGTGACATATATAAAGAAGAGCTGAAAACAGATTGTTTTTCATGTCATGTAATGGACGATGTACACCAGGGGCAAGAGGGTAAGAAATGTCATACCTGTCACAATGAGAAAGGATGGAATACCAGTGCCAGTTTTGATCACGGCTTAGGGAAATTCCCTTTGTTGGGGTTTCATGTGATTGCCCCCTGTGAGAGTTGTCACCTGACAAGTACATACAAAGATACAGAAATCAATTGCAGTTCCTGTCACACAAATGATGATATACACAAGGAGAAGTTGGGGCCGAAGTGCGGCGTTTGTCATGGGCCTTACAAATGGATGGCATGGCAGTTTGATCATGACAAGCAGTCTGACTTTCCGTTAAAAGGAAAACACAAAGGCATAGATTGTCTGTTATGCCATAAAGACCCCGTCAAGAAGGAGTTCGACCTGCCGGGTGATTGCTATTTTTGTCATGACAAAGACGATAATCACGAGGGTAAGCTGGGGAAAAAATGCGATCTTTGCCATTCAGAGACCTCGTTTAAAGATGTAAAGCTGAACCAGTAATCTAAATTTTAAATTCCCTTCGATATTAATCATTGATTTTTTCCTCTGGAGTCGATCTAATCGTCGAATTCACGTGTTTTCCTTTCGTTCTGCTTGTTGTTTAACTACTTAAGCTGATGCAAGTAATGTCAATTTGACAAGAGGACCCGCTCCTTGGCGATACGATCCGGTGTTTTGAAACGCCTGTTCAGTGCGCTGATACTGTGTATAACGATCAGTCCCGTCGTCACAAGCCAAGCGGCTACTAGTCAAGCAATTGGTAGCAA
>DKAX01000163.1 GCA_002450975.1 Proteobacteria bacterium UBA6915 | reverse complement strand
TGAAGGGCGTGACCTGTATGACAGCAAGAAAGGTGATTTTACCTATGAGCGCTATGTGATTCCTGAATATGTCTGGTTCAACGGCAATGTGCGTTTCACGTTGTTCGGTGAAAAAGTGGAAGGCGACAAGGTCAAGATCAACGACTTCCTGGGCAGCGCCGATGATCCAAACTCTCGTATCTGGCCGGTCAAGGTGTTCCGCGGTAAGCAACCCTATGACATCGGCAATGAAACCCTGGCGGTGTTCCACACCGCAGGCAAGGATGATGCAGCCTTCTGGGGTAACTACGACTGGGACAAGGCACTGGCCGCAGGTATGAAGGCGATGGGGGTCGAATACAGCGGCAAGATGAAGTTCGTCGAAACCGAAATGTCCTGGCCGATTACCCACATGGTCGCGCCCAAGGAAGATGCGCTGGAATGTGCTCAGTGCCACAAGGAAGGAGGCCGCCTGGCGGCGATTCAGGATATCTACATGCCGGGTCGCAACAATACACCGATTATCGACAAGATTGGCTGGACGCTGGCCTTACTGGCCTTGATCGGTGTTCTGATTCACGGTGCCATCCGCATCGTTTCGAGTAAGAGAGGTTAAGACGATGGAAAGAATCTATATCTTTAAACGATTCGAACGCTTCTGGCACTGGTCTCAGGCCGCGCTCATCATGTTCCTGATGCTCACCGGGTTTGAGATTCACGGCTCCTACAAGTTCTTTGGCTATGAGCAGGCCGTGAGTTTTCACACCACCGCGGCCTGGACCCTGGTGGGTTTATGGGTGTTCGCCGTGTTCTGGACCATCACCACCGGCGAATGGAAGCAGTATGTTCCGACCATGGACAAGGTAGATGCCATGTTGAAGTATTACCTCACGGGGATCTTTACCAATGCACCGCATCCCTTTAAACAGACTCGCTTGACCAAGCACAACCCGCTGCAACGTCTGGCGTACTTGTTCGTGTTGGTGATCATCAATCCCATCATCTGGACCACCGGCTGGTTCTACCTGTTCTATAACTCCTGGAAAGATTGGGGAGTGGGCTGGTTAAGTCTGGAATGGGTAGCCTTCTTCCATGTCATTGCCGCGTTCATGATGTTGCTCTTCTTCATCGTGCATGTATATCTGACGACTGCAGGCGCTACGCCGCTGTCGCACATCAAGGCGATGATTACCGGTTGGGAAGAAACTCATTAATGACCAGGAGTGATACATAACGATGATGAAGGGAATTCGATTCTCTTCCCTGCAAAGCCCCAAGTCACTTGGGGCTTTGTTTATGGGACTTTGTTGTTTTATCGCAAGCGCAGTTGTCGCTGAACCGAGTGTCAGTGATGCCGATGCGATTCCCCATGTTGGCAAACGGGCACGCGAAAGCTATATCGATTACCTCTATGCTGATCCGCACAAGGCGTTTGCCATCGGACCGGGTGGTGCCTGGGCCTGGCAAGCGGGTAAAGCCTCACCGCAGGAAGCCGAGCAGGCCGCGATTGAATACTGTGAGCGGTATAGCCAGCAGAAGTGTGTCGCCTATGCGCTCAATGACAAGCTGGTGTTTAATAGCCAACAATGGCCGACATTGTGGGGACCCTACCTTTCGAAAGAACAGGCAGCCCAAGCTTCTGTGGGAAACCGGGTAGGGCAGCGATTTTATAATCTGGCATTCAAGGATGAAAACGGCAAGCGCAAGACCATTGCCGATCTGCGCGGCAAGGTGGTATTTGTCCACTTCTGGGGTTCATGGTGTCCGGCCTGCATGATTGAATTCCCCTCATTGGTGAGATTACAAAAACAGATCAATCAGGAACTGGGTAAACAGGTTGAATTGGTAATCCTGCAGGCGCGTGAGCCATTCAGTGAATCATTACGATGGGCGCGTAAAAACGGGTTTGAGAATGTCACCCTGTATGATTCTGGCGTAACATCACTTTCCGATACCCAAATGCAATTGGGTGACGGCCGTCGCGTTGAAGATCGGGATATTGCCAAAACTTTTCCGACCAGTTTTGTGCTGGATAAAAACGGTATTGTCGTGTTTTATCACAGTGGTCCCGTTAATAATTGGTTGGAGTACGTTGATTTCTTCCGCGACGCGGCACTCGCACCCTAGTACAGAAATATACCTTACTATTAATTCTATAAATCGAGCGTCTTGAGAATCGCGAAAACGAAAGTTATTGGAACCATCTTATGCGTTAGATAAAGATTTTCTGACGCCGGCTTACTGTTGCCTGATACTCGTCAGGTAATCGAGTGCGGCATCCACGCCACCGCTTGCTTTTTCAAAACCAAATAAACGCAGACCCATTTCAACCCCGGACAAGGTACCCATGAGAGTCAGATCGTTAAAGTCGCCCAGATGGCCGATGCGAAAAACCTTGCCGGCCACCTTGCCCAGGCCGGAACCGAGTGACATGTCATAGTTGTCGAGCACCACCTTGCGGAAAGCATCGCTGTCATGGCCATCCGGCAGTAGCACCGCGGTTAGTGAGCTGCTGTATTCTTCCGGCTTGCGGCACAGAACTTCCAGTCCCCAGGCGTTAACCGCGCGTCGGGTGGCCTCGGCATGACGATCATGACGGGCGAAGACATTTTCCAGTCCTTCTTCATTTAACATGGCAATGGCTTCGCGCAAGCCATAAAGCATGTTTGTGGCCGGTGTATACGGAAAGAAGCCCTTTTCGTTCGTTTTCAGCATTTCATCCCAGCGCCAGTAAGACTTCGCAAACTTTGAGACTTGACTGGCCGCCAGGGCTTTTTCGCTGATGGCGGTAAAAGACAGGCCAGGCGGTAACATCAGACCTTTCTGGGACCCACTGACAGTGACATCCACACCCCATTCGTCATGCCGGTAATCGAGGGACGCCAACGAGGAAATGGTGTCTACCATGAGCAGGGCCGGATGCCCGGCGCGGTTNNCACGCCAGTGGATGTTTCGTTGTGGACGATACACACGGCCTTGATGGCGTTGCCCTTGTCATTATGCAGGGCTTCCTCGATCTGCTCGCTATTCACGCCCGAGCGCCAGTCACCCGGGAGCAACTCAACGTCCAGCTCAAAGCGTTTGGCCAGGTTGCTCCACAGGCTAGCGAATTGTCCGGTCTCCACCATCAGTACCTTGTCGCCGGGTGAGAGGGTATTTACCAGCGCCGCTTCCCAGGCGCCGCTACCGGATGCCGGATACATCACCA
>DKAX01000166.1 GCA_002450975.1 Proteobacteria bacterium UBA6915 | reverse complement strand
TCAGCGAACGACTACTTTGGGTCGTAAGCAGACAATAAGAAATTTCCAGACTGGAGTCCGAACTCAAAAGAAGAGCACATTATTTACAGTTAATCACCAAACTCTCGGGATCAATCTATAACGAATTTTGTTTGTATATTCTCGATAACCGTTAAGTTCTTTGCATAGCATCTGATCTTCCAACGCAGTCCGAATCATAAGAGCAACTATAGATAGCAGCGCCGGAAGAAATGCCCACCATGAGCCCAGGAGTAGCGGTGCAGACAAGCTCCAACCAAAGAAACCCAGATAGCCAGGGTGGCGAACGAAGCGATAGGGACCGGTTTCGATGACACGGTGGCCGCGTTCGGTCTGAACCCTCACCGTTTTCTCAAAAAAGGGATTGACCCCCATGGACCAGGAAAGCAGGATATTACCCAGCAACCACAGTGCCAACCCGATGGGCCAGAGCCACAAGGGCATTGTTGACCATTCGAAGCGAACCGCATCGAAACCCGCAATAACGTAAATAGCCAGAAAAACCGGCGTAAAGAGAACACTCCACAATATATCCCAANNGGCCAGAAGATAATCGCAGCGAACAGCCCTAGGCCAGTAGTGGAAGCGATGAACAATCTGATTGAAGACCATTTTTTCGCTGTGGTCATGGATTTACTCTTATTGAGAGCATGCGACGAATTGGCAGGTCTCTGCCGTTGCGCTAAATTCGTTTAGCTATTTTTCCAAGTAGTTTAGTTGTTGTCGATTAAGCAAATGATGGTAAAGCGTTTTTTTATACTACGATCCGAGCGCGGCGTGGCGGAAGAACTCAATATATTCCATCCAGTTATTAACGGGGCCTGTGTGATAAAACACCACCACACCGTTTTTATCCAACACGATACTGGTGGGAAAGGTTTTGGCCACTTCCCGATCTTCAATGCGGTTACCGTCCGCCAGGAGAAACGCAGTATCGGATAAGGACTTTGCGCCGGAGTCATACAATTTGACATCCTCAAAGCCGTTTTTCTTTGCCCAGCGTACCGATTCAATGAACGGTTCCCGTGCCTGCAGAATCACCAACTCGACCTGTTGACCCATTTCCTGATTAATCTGTTTTTGTAATCGCACCAATGAGGGGAATTCAATCATGCAGGCCGGACACCAGGAACCCCAGAAGTGGACAAACACTACCTTGCCACGCAGATCGGCAATGGTCTTGCGCTTGCCGTTTTCATCCTTGAAGGCGAGGTTATAAAAACGTTGGCCTACCCGATTACCAATCGGCGCTTGTGCGGCCTGTTCTTTCGACAGGTAAGGGCCCCACAAGGTCGGCCACTGTTGGTTATCAAATACCAGCTTGTTATTGACGGCATAGGCGACACACTTCTGCTGGCTATGCCGTTGACAGTATTCAATTGCTGCCTGCTCGGCTTCCTGCGGCGAGGCCTTGCCGGCCTGCCAGGCCCAGGCGCCGCCCGGCCCAATGGCAAAGGCCTTGTGAGGATCAGCATACAGGTAATCGATGTAACTTGCGCGGGCCCGCTTGCCGACATGGGGAATCGCATCGGCATCACTGACACTCGGTTCAGCGACAACGTTACTTGCGATAAAACAACAAAGTCCCATAAACAAAGCCCCAAGTGACTTGGGGCTTTGCAGGGAAGAGAATCGAATTCCCTTCATCATCGTTATGTATCACTCCTGGTCATTAATGAGTTTCTTCCCAACCGGTAATCATCGCCTTGATGTGCGACAGCGGCGTAGCGCCTGCAGTCGTCAGATATACATGCACGATGAAGAAGAGCAACATCATGAACGCGGCAATGACATGGAAGAAGGCTACCCATTCCAGACTTAACCAGCCTACTCCCCAGTCTTTCCAGGAATTGTAGAACAGGTAGAACCAACCGGTGGTCCAGATGATGGGGTTTATGACCACCAGTACAAACAGATATGCCAGCCGTTGCAGCGGGTTGTGCTTGCTCAGGCGAGTCTGTTTGAACGGATGCGGGGCATTGGTAAAGATACCCGTCAGATAGTACTTGATCATCGCATCCACCTTATCCATGGTCGGAATGTACTGCTTCCATTCCCCCGTGGTGATGGTCCAGAACACGGCGAAGACCCACAAGCCAACCAGTGTCCAGGCAGCGGTGGTGTGAAAACTCACGGCCTGTTCATAGCCAAAGAACTTGTAGGTACCGTGAATCTCAAACCCGGTGATCATCAGGAAGATAATGAGTGCAGCCTGAGACCAGTGCCAGAAGCGTTCGAATCGTTTAAAGATATAGATTCTTTCCATCGTCTTAACCTCTCTTGCTCGAAACGATGCGGATGGCACCGTGAATCAGAACACCGATCAAGGCCAGTAAGGCCAGCGTCCAGCCAATCTTGTCGATAATCGGGGTATTGTTGCGACCCGGCATGTAGATATCCTGAATCGCCGCCAGGCGACCGCCTTCCTTGTGGCACTGAGCACATTCCAGCGCATCTTCCTTGGGCGCGACCATGTGGGTAATCGGCCAGGACATCTCGGTTTCGACGAACTTCATCTT
>DKAX01000027.1 GCA_002450975.1 Proteobacteria bacterium UBA6915 | reverse complement strand
CAGACCCTGGCAGCGGTGGCCGAGGCCTTTGTCCTGGCCAAGGCCTCGGGCGTCGAACCGGCCCGCGTGCGCGAGGCCTTGCTCGGGGGATTTGCCGCCAGCCGCGTGCTCGAGGTCCATGGTCAGCGCATTCTGGAGAGGAATTTCAATCCGGGATTCAAGGCATCCCTACATCAAAAAGATCTCTATATCGCCTTGCAGGCGGCGCGTGAACTCGGTGTTGCCCTGCCCGCTACCGCCCTGGTCAGTCAGTACCTCAATGCGCAGGTGGCGGCTGGTCACGGCGATCTTGACTCCAGTGTCCTGGCCCTGGCCCTGGAGCAGTTGTCGCAACAAAGTCTGGACTGAACCATGAACGAATCCTCGTCGCACTCGCCGGTTGAGTTATGGCCGGAAGGGCGCGCACTGCCCCCCTATCAAATAAAACACTCCAACCGTGCCCGTCAGGCGCGTGTACGTGTGTGCGCCCGGCGTGGTGTGACGGTGATCGTGCCGCGCGGATTTCCGATTAAATATGTCGAGCGTATGCTGCATCAGAAACAACACTGGCTACGGCGCAGTATCGAGCGGTTGCAGCCGGTTAGACAGCGCTATCAGGCCAGCTGTCACTTGCCGGAATTTCTGAGCCTGCCCGCCCTGGCTGCTGATTGGCGTATCCATTATCTGCGTGCAAACGGACAGCGTGCCACTTGGCGGGAGCGGGGTGATGCGCTGTATCTCTATGCCCTTGATGATAAGGTCGATGGTTACCAATCCCTGCTGGTGGCTTGGTTGCGTAACAAGGCAGCCGGGTTGTTGACACCCTGGTTGCAACGTCTGAGTCAGCAAAGCGGTCTTGCCTATCAGCGTATCTCCATTCGCGGTCAAACCTCACGCTGGGGCAGTTGCTCTGCCCGTGGCAGCATCAGTCTGAATTACAAACTGTTATTCATTGCCCCGGAACTGGTGGAATATGTACTTTGGCACGAACTGTGTCATACACGAGAGATGAATCACGGCGTGCGTTTTTGGCAGCTGCTCTGTCAGTGGTCACCGCAGGCACGCGCCTTGGACAGACAATTGGATGCGGTCTGGCAGGGTTTGCCAGGATGGCTGGACACCCCTTTGCCGGTGTTGCCTTCGCGTCCCTGTGGCGCGGATGCAGCAATCGGTTAGACTGCTTTCATGAATCCACAACAACGTGAAGCTTTGGAACAACGCCTGGGGCGCATGTATGTCCGTCAGCGCCTGGGTATCGAGCAGGACAAGGAGTCGCGGGTATTCGGCCAGGGCATCAACTTCTTTCATTTGGAAAACTGGTATTCGGTGCATGCCTGGATCCGGCGCCTGCTGAAGGCGACCGGGGTGTATGGCCGTGGCCGGCGCAATGCCTTGCGCCCGCGCGTGGTGGAAAACCATTTTACGCTGACTCACCTGCCCAAGGTCTTCGAAGGCGTGACAATACTACAACTGAGCGACCTGCATCTGGATATGCACCGGGGCCTGCCCGAGGCCATTGGTGAAGCCGTGCGTAACCTGGAGTATGACGTGTGTGTCTTAACGGGTGATTATCGTGCCAAGACTTATGGCGACTTCCACCCGGCCCTGGAGGGATTGGCCTATCTGGTCTCCTGTCTGCGCAAACCGATTTACGCCGTATTGGGTAATCATGATTCCATACGTATGGTGCCGGGCATGGAGCAGTTGGGTATCGAGGTGTTGCTCAATGAATCGGTGGTGTTGGAGCGTGACGGACAAAAGCTGTTTATTGCCGGTGTAGATGATGCCCACTACTATCGGGCCGACAACCTGGAAAAGGCCGGGCGCGATGTCCCCTATGACGCCGCCTCGATTCTGCTCTCCCATACCCCGGAATTGTACAAGCATGCCGCGCACGGTGAGTTCGACATCATGTTGTCCGGCCATACCCATGGCGGGCAGATCTGCCTGCCGGGCGGGCGGGCATTGATGTATAACGCCAGTTGTCCCGATGCCTTTTGCCGGGGCGCCTGGCGGTTTCACCAGTTGCAGGGTTATACCTCGGTGGGCGCCGGTGTCTCCATAGTCGACGCCCGTTTTAACTGTCCGCCGGAGGTGACCTTGCACCGTTTCTATCGCGCCGAAGGCGCTACAACAGAAACTCAATAAGGTTTTTTACGCAACTTCAACCGATATAGCAGTCGTGACAACAGCAAGCCGCCGATAAAAAAGATTACGATCAGAAAAAGGATGTCGCGCGCATCCAGTTGCAGGGGTTCACGCAGTACCAGGATCGGGATAGCGATTTCCGGAATTTGATCCAGAGCCAGGGCCTGGTCACTGGGGCGCATACGCCAACGGCGTTTGATAAAGCTCGACAGCAGGTCACCGGCCATAGCCAAAACGCCAAAGGCAGCGCCGACGGTGGCGTCGATCCCCATGACAGGGGCGCACAGGGCACCTGCCAAAATGGCGCCGGCCACACCGCGCCAGGTCTTGGATTCGCCAAACAGGGGATTGCCGTCCGGCAGGCGAAGACCAAAGTCCACCGGCCAGTTGGCACGACTACCCACGACGCGCCAGATGAGGATGGGGGCACCGTTGGTAATCAGGGCGAGAAGCAGGGTTTCGATAAACACCCGCTCAGTATAGCGTCTGATAAATGACAGGCAAAAAAAACCCGCATCGTGTGCGGGTTAAAAGAGAGTCAGGAGAGGAATGCCTTTATGACCGTGTTATTCGCTTCGGGTTCAAAAAAAGTTGAAAAGCTTCCGCGACGCCCCCGGCGCGGTGGTGTAATGTGCGAAATAACTGGTTGATATCGCTCTAATTAAATAAAAAAAATAGGGATAAGAGGTGGCTATGAATAAGACAATCGATAAGTTGCACTGTCGTGATACACGGGTTGGGGGCGGGGATAAGGCCGTGGCAGGTCGTTCCGTGACGGTGCATTACACCGGTTGGTTATTTGACTCGCAGGCGCCGGAGCAGAAAGGCGTGGAATTCGATAGCTCGGTCAAACGCGGTACGCCCTTCAATTTTGCCCTGGGCGCCGGTCAGGTGATCAAGGGCTGGGATCAGGGGGTGGCCGGCATGAAGGTGGGCGGCGCGCGTACCCTGGTGATACCACCGGATCTGGCCTACGGTTCCTATGGCGCCGGTTCGGTTATTCCGCCCAATTCGATCCTGGTCTTTGATGTCGAATTGCTGGCCGTGGAGTAATCAGAAAAATTGCTGGGCGGCAATGGCCAGACGTTTGTTGCCGCCGGCGTTGAGCATCAGGGCGTAGTCGATACGTAGATTCATCCGATAGACCCGGGGTGAAATAAAACGCACCCCTAAGCCCAGGCTGAAGGGGGTCTCGCCTTCCGCGTCAAACAGTCTTTCCAATTGGTCTTCCACCTTGACCACGTCGGTGAATGCCACGTGTTGTATTACCAGCCAATCATTGCGCAGGCTGGGTAGGCGATATTCCAGATTGGCTTGCCAAAAGTTCCGCCCATGGAACTGCCCATAGTTAAAACCGCGGATATTTCCCACGCCACCGACAAAAAACAGATGTTGCAGATCGTCACTGTCCACGCTCGCCAGGGTGCAACGTGCGGCCAGATTGGCATAGGCGGGCAGGCGCCAGCGTCCTTCGTTGTTCCAGATCCATTTGTTCACTGTGCGCTCATCGTCCAGATAGCGTGTGTAGTCGTACTGAAGATAGCTGCTGAGCCCCTGCTGCAAATAGTTATCGTCATTGATGCGTCCCCAGCGCACCTGCAGCATGGTGGTCAGAAAACGATCGTTGCTGATATCGGTTAATTGCGTTTGAAGCGATGGTGTTAGACCTTCGTAGATCTGGGCATGTCGGATACGTGTGCTCTTCAATTCCAGGCCGGCGGCGACATAGAGATAACGGTTGTATTCCCGGTCGAGGTGCAGTTTGAGTCTTTCCACATAGGTGGTGTAGTCAGCACTCAGACGATTGTCTGAGGTATAGATACTGCGTGGCAGATTCTCACCGGCGATTTGCCCCGCCAGGGTGTTGGTGTCCTGAAGCCAGCGCCGGTCGCGCCACCAGATTGATCCACCATGTTCACCCTGCCAGTTTTCGTAGCGTACGCCCACCTCCTGATAGAGGCCGAAAAGGTTTATGTCATACATGCCGGTGGCAAAATAGCGTATGCCGCCCGCCTGGGTGAAGGTGAAAAAGGGGATGATGGTCCACTTCTCCTGCAGATACAGGTGCAGGACTACACCCGCGTCACTGGTGACAAACTCCGGTGTGACCTTACTGAAGATCAGCAGATTTTTTAATCGACGCAGGCTCTCGCCCAGCAGGGGAAAGGTAATGGGCTGTCCAATTTCGATTTGCAGCTCGCGCAATACAACTGATTCCTGGGTGCGCCACAGTCCGTGTATCTCCACGCCGGTGAGCGTCCTGCCCATGGCGTGGCGCCAGGCCACCGGCACTTGTTGGGAATCATCCATAAGGTTGTCGCTGTCGGCGCGGCCAGGCATGGTCACCGTTGACGCCAGTAACAGCATGACAGTCAGCACATAAATCGGAAATGGTTTTATTGGAATTGAATTAACCATCGCAACACATCGTAACAGATACTCAACCTTGGCGGGACTCGAGCTCCGCCCATTTATCCAGGCTCTGTTCCAGCTCCTGCTCGACCTTCTGATAGCGGTCCTGCAATTGCCGTACCTTGTCCGGGTCGGATTTGTAAAGTGTCTGGTCGTTGAGCTGTTCTGTCAGTAGTTTTTGTTCCTGCTCCAATTGCTCGATGCGACCGGGCAGCATGTCCAGCTCCCGCTGCTCTTTGTAGCTGAGTTTGTTGGCGGGCTTGCGCGCCGCTGTCTGAGTTTGTGCGCCGGCGGTTTGTGTAGCCGCGGATTTATCGGCGACTTGGTTGGGCTGTGTGTGTTTGCGTTGATATTGCTCCCAATCCGAGTAGCCGCCAACGTATTCACGCAGTTGGCCATCGCCTTCGAAGGCGATAATCTGGGTAACCACGTTGTCGAGAAAATAGCGGTCATGGCTGACCAACAACACAGTGCCGTCGTATTCGCTCAACAGGCTCTCCAACAGTTCCAGTGTTTCGATATCCAGGTCGTTGGTGGGTTCGTCCAGGATCAGGACATTGGCCGGCTGGGTGAAGAGCCGAGCCAGCAACAGACGATTGCGCTCACCGCCACTGAGTGAGCGTACCGGTGAACGTACCCGCGCCGGCGAGAAGAGAAAATCCCCCAGATAGCCGACGATATGTTTACGTTTGCCATTTATCTCGATGAAGTCGCTGCCCTGGCCGACCACATCCAGCAGGGTGGCGTTGTCATCGAGTTGGCTGCGGAACTGATCGAAATAGGCGGGCGCCAGTTGGGTGCCGCGCACGATCTCGCCCTGGTCGGGTTGCAGTTCTCCGAGAATGAGTTTGATCAGAGTGCTCTTCCCGGCGCCGTTGGGGCCGATCAGGCCGATCTTGTCACCCCGTTGGATCTGGCAGGAGAAATCCTTGATCAGGCAACGGTCACCAAAGGATTTGCTGACGTGTTTTAGTTGCGCCACCTCTTTGCCGGAGCGCTGGCCACTGTCCAGTTGCAGGTTGACTTGTCCCTGCCGTTCGCGCCGCTGGCCGCGCAGCACGCGCAACGCCTCCAGTTGACGCACCCGGCCTTCGTTGCGGGTACGTCTGGCCTTGATGCCTTGGCGTATCCAGGCCTCTTCCTGGGCCAGTACCTTGTCGAACAATTGATTATGCTGCGCCTCGACCTCGAGCAGCCTGGCCTTCTCTGTCTGGTAGGCGGAGAAGTTACCGGTGAATTCGGTGATCTTGCCACGGTCGAGTTCCCAGATGCGCTGCGCCAGTCGGTCGAGAAAGCGCCGGTCGTGGGTGATGAACAGCACACTGCCGGGGAAGTCGCTCAACACCTCTTCCAGCCAGCGGATACCGTCCAGGTCCAGGTGGTTGGTGGGTTCGTCCAGTATCATCAGTTGCGGTTCCTGCACCCAGGCCTGGGCCAGGGCGACGCGTTTTTTCCAGCCGCCGGAGAGCTGGCCGACCGGGGTGTCGGCGGGCAGGGCCAGGCGGGTGAGTACCGACTCCACCCGTGATTGTACCTGCCAGCCGTCGTTGGCCTCCAACGCCCCCTGAATCTCATGCAGGCGCTTCATCAGGCCGTCCAACTGGTCCGGCGGTGCCTGTTCCAGGGCCTGGGTGGTGTGGTGGTAGTCGATCAGGGCCTGCTTGACCCCTTGCAGGGCGCCGGCGACGGCATCGAACACGCTCTCCTCATCGTTGAACGGGGGCTCCTGGGCCACATAGGCCAGTTTCAGTCCTTGTTGATAGCGTACCTGTCCGCTGTCGGCTTGCATCTGTCCGGCGATGATCTTCAACAGGCTGGATTTGCCCTCGCCGTTGCGACCGATCAGGGCGATGCGNNAAAGGCTGGGTGATTCGTGACCGCTGTAGTTGCGCTCATGTTGCGCCTGGCAGTTCAGGCAGCGCATGGCCGTGGGGTAGGCGAGGAGGCGTTGAAAGCCGATCTCCTGATCGCAATCTACACAGGTATTGATTGTATCGGCCTTCAGACGTTGTTGAGCCTGTTCAATCTCCTGCAGTGCATGTAAGTGTTTGTGCAATATGGTGGCATTGAGATCCGTCATCAGGTCGGCCACGGAGTCGTCACCGGGATCACGCACATCGCCGGCCAGATTCTGGTATTGGGCATCATCAGACTGACGTTTTTCCTCGTCGATATCCTCCAGCATAGACTGATATTTTGTTATCAATTGCTGGCCAATTTGCCGACGTTGTTCCTGAGACAATGGGTGGGACATAACTACCTCCCGTGTTCTAGAGTGCTAACAAAAACACTCTACGCCTAATGGCAGCCAATTACCACGTCCAGGATTGCTATGGGATGCTACCGGGTGTAGTTTGAAAGCGTGCGGGAGTTAAAGCCGTTATGGCAGACACAGCGCAAAAGATGATTGAGGATATTCGCGCCGAGGCGCAGTTCGCGCGTGAATGGGTCGGTTATGCGCATCCCAGCGAAGTGGTATTGGCAGCCATGGCGTCAGTGGCGCGCGAGCATTTCGTGCCCGAGTCCGTGCGGACCTTTGCCTATGCCAACAACGCCTTGTCTATAGGTGATGGTCAGACTATTTCGCAGCCTTATATCGTCGCGTTGATGACTGACTTGCTCTGTCAAGTGAAGTGTCGACATGTCCTGGAGATTGGTACCGGTTCGGGTTATCAGGCGGCGGTGTTGTCGCTTTTGGTGGAGAGCGTTTATAGCGTCGAACGTATCGCCAGCCTTCATAAACAGGCTGTGCAGCGTTTATATCTCTTGGGTTATGACAACGTCAAATGTCGGCTGGGCGATGGCTATCTGGGGTGGTCGGAGCATGCCCCCTATGATGGCATCCTGGTGACCGCTGCTGCCGAGCAGATCCCGCAGGCATTGCTCGCGCAATTGAAGCCGGGCGGGCGTCTGGTGATTCCCTTGGGTGAGAAGTACGGCGCCCAGATGTTGACCGTGATCGATAAGGAGCAAGACGGTTCGATTGTGCGACGTGAAGTGTTGCCCGTGCGCTTCGTGCCGCTTCTGCCTCGTGTCAGCGAATAATCAGTCGCGTGGTATACCGTTGCCTACTTCCAGAGCCTCGAACCAGTCCAGAAAACGTTTGACGTCCTCGCCCTGAAACAGACGACCATGTTGTGGCGCCATGATATCCACATCCAGTTCGCGCACGCGACGAATCCAGTCCTGCTTGGCCCGGTTGGAGGGCATCCAGCGTTGATGGAATCCCTTCATCTTGGGGATGTGTTCGTCGAAGTCCTCGACAAACATGGGCGCGCCGGGAGCTTCCAGGGCGGCGCCCACGTCACCGCTCATTAAGATGCGCGCTTTGGGATCGTAGACGTGAAAATTTCCCGAGGCGTGCAGGTAATGGGCGGGGATGAAGCGCAGTTCGGCTGACCCCAGATTGAGGGTGCCGCCCTCATCGGGCAGGGCATCATATTTAATATGCTCCATGCCGAAATGGCGAATAAAACCCTCCCACAACCAGGGGGCGTGCAAGGTGGCTTCGGGCAGGGCCTGGTCCCAAAGACCCAAGGAGGAGATGATATCCGGATCCTGATGAGAGGCGAACAGATCGGTGATCTCTTCGATCTTGGCGTAATTCAGTACAGCCGTCAGCATGGGCGAGAAGACCTCGATACCACCTGGATCCATCAACAGGACACGGTCACGGGCCTTGACGATGTATTGGTTGGTGTCGATGATCTTTTCCGGTTTGTCCGGGTCACGGCCGAACACGACCCACTGGCTGCTCTTGTCCTGAAATATGACGGTAGCCTTCATTGTTTCTTATCCTTTAAATTCAGTAGTTCCGTTAAATTGTGATAACAGATCCGTACCTGTTCCTTGATGCGGTTGCTGGCTGTATCCAGATCGTTGGCGACCCCCTCCAGATTGGAGCGAAACTCCTCGGCGACCGCCGCCTCCACCCGTGAATTGGTGGCAATGACCTGAGCTGAGCGTATTTTCTCTACGATCTCCTCGAAATATCCCAGCAAGTTTTGCGCCTGGGCGCGAAATTTGACGTCCATGGCCTGATATTCCTGGTCGGTGCGTTTGATGACCGGTGAGAGCGAGTTGATAAAGCGGACTTCACCGCCTTTGTTGAGTGCCGTATGCATACGCAGATTGGCGTTGCTGATACGGTGCTGGGCTATGGCGATCTGCGACATGCGCACTGACTCGGTATTGATTACGCGAACCAGTCGGATAATGTCATTGGCCAGTTCAGTGATAAAATTGGTAATGGGCTGAAAACCCCGCGCCTTGTCACCGGCGCGGATGGCCACAGCCTTGGCGTTTTGCACGCTCAGGGACATACTCTTGGCGATACTCAAGACTGAATTCAGGCTGGCGGCAGTGGTTGCCGCGCCGATGAGTATCATGGCTTGGTCTTGTAGACTGGTTTGCATAGTTTCAGTGAGCGATTTCAGTGTTTGTGGTTGCGCTCTGGTGTGTATCGTGCGTTACGCGCAAAGATTTAGTAACTTTTTCAAAGGTATTGCGCGCCCGGGGCGCGTCTATTACGAGATTTGTTTCCAATAATTTCTATACAAAAACGGCCGATAACAAGGGAGCAAGGGGGTGATGATGGAAAAAGTTCTCGTATTTACAACGATATTGCTGCTGGCCGGCTGCGGTTCTTTTGGTGATTACCAGCCCGAAGAGGATGCGTGGAGTGATTACCAACCCGATGGACCACCGGATTCTTTGTACCAGAGTGATTTGGGTCCACGCGAACAAACCGTAGTGTTTACCGCTATTCATTTGGTTGGGACACCTTATTTATATGGTGGGATTGACCCTGGCAAAGGGGTGGATTGCAGCGGCCTGGTTTACTACGCCTATCGTAACGCCGGCGTTCAGGTACCGCGTACCAGCCGGGAACAGTATCGCCGTGCCGCGCAACGTTCGCTGACGGAATTGCGACCGGGTGATCTGCTCTTTTTCCGCTTGAACAGCAGTTTTGTCTCTCATGTGGGTATCTATCTTGGTGATAACCGCTTTGTCCATGCTCCCAGTACCGGCAAGTTTGTCAGCTACGCCAGTTTGCAGAATCGGTTTTGGCAGGCGAGGTTGGTGGGGGGCGGGAGGTTGTTGAGTAACTAGTCTCTTTGTATTGTCACTTTGTTAATTGGAATTTCGGCTTGGTTTTGTCTCGCTATCGCGAGGCTTATATTTAATGGCGTTCTCGGACGGGACCTGAGCGATTTTGGCGAAGAAATGCTGAATGAAACCCGCAGGGGTTCTACAGTGCAAACCGAGCTACTTTCGTTTCGGTGTATAGACC
>DKAX01000042.1:8406-8594 GCA_002450975.1 Proteobacteria bacterium UBA6915 | reverse complement strand
GCCGGGCGGCCCCCAGAAGATCATGGAGTGGATATTGCCCGCCGCGATGGCCAGGCGCAGGGGTTTATCCTCCCCCAGGATATGGGTCTGACCGAAGTACTCCTCCACAGTGCGCGGGCGCAGGCGGTCCGCCAGCGGGCGGTAGCTGTCATCCAAGTCCTGAAAGAGGTCGTTCATGGCGTATCACA
>DKAX01000042.1:0-8387 GCA_002450975.1 Proteobacteria bacterium UBA6915 | reverse complement strand
CCCAACCGGCGCCGCGCAGCACTTTGAAGTACTGGCCGAAATCCTCGCTCTTGTAGTCGGTCTTGGGATAGGGCTGGTACCAGTCGTCCACCCATTCGGAGACATTACCTGCCATGTCGTAGACGCCGAAATCGGAACGGTCCTTGGGATAGGAGCCGACCGGCGCCACCCCGTCCAGCCACTCCTCGCTGCCGGCATTGCTCATGGCCGGCTTCCACTCGTCGCCCCAGGGGAACTCGTGACCCCGGCTGCCACGGGCGGCCTTCTCCCACTCGGCCTCTGACGGCAGACGCTTGTGCTGCCAGTGGCAATAGTCATTGGCATCGCGCCAGTCGACATAGGTCACCGGCAGCTTGGCGATATAGTCCAGGCGCTCACCGATGGCCTTGAGCATCTGCGCCTTGTTCATCTTGCGCGTGTCCATGTCCAGATGAAACAGCTTACTGCCCAGGCCGCGCAGCTTTTCCACCGTCTGTTCGCGTACGCGTTCCATGCGCAGGCTGACGATAAAACCGTTATCCAGCCAGCTCTGCGGCGGCCGATGCCCGCCCTTCTCCACGAAAGTGCGATAGTCGGCGTTGGTGACCTCGTATTGATCGATCAGATAGTTTTTCAACATCACCTTGTGCAGTGGATGCTCATCCAGATACCAGGGCTTGGTATTACCAAAATCCTGGCTCAGCTTACCGCTATCCACCTTGTCACTACCCATGATGAACTCACCGGCCGGCACCAGCACCATCCCCCTAGGCGCCTTATCGGCCACCTTGGCCGCCGCCGGAAAGACTGACAGCGCCATCGTCGTGGTCAACCATGTAAAAAAAACAACAGACCTCATATTTACTCCCCCCTCACTTGGCATCTTTGGCACAACGAAAACCGAAGCTTGAGTTTTTCGTTGTACGCAAAAAGAACGATCGGTTATAACTGGGCGCCGAGATTCCGCACTGGTAAAAGGAACAATCCCACCAGGATCCGCCCTTGAGTGTCTTGTATATCTCGCCGTAGTTCTCCGACGGCTTGGTGTTGCCGGGATAATTCTCGTACCAGGAAGAGGTCCACTCCCACACATTGCCCGACATATCGTACAGGCCGTATGGACTGACCCCGGCCTCGAAGGCACCCACCGGCGTAGTGTCACCCTCCTGTTTCAGCGCCTCCCAACGCACCGGTGTGTTGGCGGCGTGCAGGTTGAACTCTTCGCCCCAGGGAAAGCTGCGTGCATCGGTGCCGCGCGCCGCCTTCTCCCACTCGGCATCGCTGGGCAGACGCTTGCCCGCCCACTGACAATAGTCGACGGCATCCTGCCAGGTGACATAGGTGACCGGATGGTCGGACTTGCCCTCGGGAAAGTCGCGATTGACGAAGTGGCTGGGTGAACGATGATTGCTGGCGTCGATAAAGGCCTTGTATTGCAGATTGGTCACTTCGTAGCGATCGATATAAAACGCTGGCAGTTCGACCTTATGGGCCGGGCCTTCGTCGGAGAGGCGTTCATCGGTCCCCATGGTGAAGCTGCCAGCCGGTATCAACACCATCTCGTTGGGCTTGTCACCCAAACGGCTGGGCGAGTAGAAAAGGGGAAGGCGCATGCCTGGCGGCAGCCCTTTGTTCTGTTGGTTGCTGCCTGCCGCTGTAGATTGGGCGACGTGCTGCGGTGTCTTATCCTGGTGGCAGGTGTTGCAGCTGTTCTCGTCGGGCTTGATCTGTGGAATATGCTGATCGATGTGGCAGGCGACACAATCACTACCCTGAGCCTGTGCCCCATTAACAGGTGTCGTGCTCAATGCCAGTACACAGCCGGCCACAAAAACCTGCGCGCTGCGCCGGTAATAAATCATACATCATCCCCCCGGACTACCTGATTGTTCTACAGAGCAATTGAAAGTTAAGGGGAGACTCTAGCAAAAGAGAACTCGGAAGTGCAGTAACCTGCTGTAAATTAGACAGAGTCACAATACCCAACCCAATGACAGCAGATTACCCAGAACCTGCGCAAATAAAAAAGGCCCGGTTGTTGCCGGGCCTCGCACACAGCTTTAGCTGTGGTCAGTTATTGCACCGGCAGGCTGGGCACCACAAAGGTGGTGGTCTCGTCGTAACCGGTGGGATAGGCGCTGGTCAAATAGGTGCGGGTACCGGCAGTCACCTCGTCCAGATAGGCGCGGCGGAAATCGCTGGTATCCGGCTGGCTGGCGTCAGTCCCATTAGCGGGAGCCAGGTCGCCGAGAATGCCGGAGTTGTAGAGGCCCTGCCAGAATGTGGTGCAATTGGCGCCATCGGTGGTAGTGCAAGTACCAGAGAAATAACCGGAGCCCAGACCAAAACTGGGATAGCCCACCGTACAAGGACTCGGCGAACCTTCGAAACAGCTTAGATAGGCACTGACACCAACGCGCGCATTGGTACCGTTTGGATTCACATAGGTAGCAGATGACGGCCCCTTGGTCTTCCACTCCTCGCTGCCGTCGGCCAGAAAGTAGGCCTTGTCGGTCAGGGTGAGGTGATATGAACCGTAGCTGTAACCGGTGCCTGCCAGATGTAAGGCAAAGTCCTGAAAATTGGCGATAGAACCGCCCATACCATCCCGGTCGGAAATGGTCAGCACGCTGAAAGAGGGTACATTAAAAGTCTCTGTGGTAGGTAGATTAGGCATGGGCTGTGACTTGGCCTTGATATAACCCTTGGCCTCATACTGTTTGCTGCTGCCNNGGGTAACCGAAATACATCTCATTTTTATCCTGGGCCTCACTGCGCACGAAATCCAGGCGCGCCTTGTCGGGCGGGCAGTCCTGGGCCGTGCAGGTATTCTGGCCGATGCCCTTCATAATCATCTGACCGGTGGCGTTGTTTTCCGAACCGGTCCAGGTCAGGTATAACACCTCGTTGCTGGCGTCGCCGTTTTCATCGAACAACAACCACAGCTGGTAGGTGTCACCCGCCTTCTCCAGTTGCACAAACTTGGGGCTATCAGGATCATCGGGATTACCCACCTTGACCAGCCCCTTGTCCAACAAACCGCTCTTGTTCTTGCCCACGGCGTGGATTAAAAAATCGATGAAGCAACTCTGTGACTCGGACAAACCAAGCAGAAACTGGGTCATCTTGTAGCCATTGGCCATCCAGTCGCTGGCACCGGCGAAGGCGCAATCATCGGCCTCACTGGACTGTCTGAGCGCTACACTGGCGGTGTTTGTTGGTTGGGCATCACCGGTCAATGAAGCCGGCAGATTCATGCTCATCTGCGGCGCACCGATATCCTCCTCCTCCTTGGGGGCACAGGCACTGAGGGCCAGGCTCAGCAGCGGGACAAACAATATAAGGTTTGGGCGTGAAAGGGTCATGACTCCACCTCGTCGAGCACAAATTAATATAAGGATTAACCTTATAGCGGCCTAAACGAGACGGACGTTAGACAGACAAGATAAAACCGCCGGGATTCCAGATAATTAGCTGATTTTCAATAAAAGTCTTTAGTCGCTATTCGGCGCCGATGACATCGACGCCGGCAGGTGGTTTGAACTCAAACATCTTGTCTTTGAGGGTGGGATTGGTCTGCAGATTGCGAAAACTGAGCAAGGTGCGCTGACCCAGGTTGTCCTGCAGCTCCATGCGCGCTATCCCGGTGGCGGAAAATCCCAGACGGATGGACTCAAAGCTGGTGTCCTTGCCCTTGGGAGCCAGCAGCACCCAGCTCAGGCCGTCGCTATCGGCCTGCTCGGTGACGGTGAAACTCTGTTCCAGAGGCTTGCCACCGCTCAACAACAGGGCCGGGGTATTACCCAGGGCCGTATCCAGGGGCTTGACGGTGATCTGCTCCAGGTCGGTGTCGTAGATCCAGAGCTTTTTACCGTCGGCGACGATCTGCTGTACAAACGGCTTGCTGTAGTCCCAACGGAAACGGTTGGGGCGCTGCATGATGAACACACCCTGCGCCTGCTGCAGTACACGCTCGTTGGCGTCGCGTACCTCCTGACTGAAATCTGCGCGCAGGGTGCGGGTGTTGTCGTAGAAATTATCCAGACGCTGACGCGCCTGGCCGGCGGCCGCATCCAGGGAGACCAGGGCCAATGCCAGCAGGGCCAGCGACACACGACTAACCATCAACATGGGAACCTTTCTTTGATTATTGAGACGGCGGAGGGGGCGCCAGCACCTCGCGATTGCCGTTAGATTGCATGGGACCGACCACGCCAGCTCGCTCCATCTCCTCGATCATGCGCGCGGCACGGTTATAGCCCACCTTGAGCCGGCGCTGCACACCGGAGACTGAGGCGCGACGCGATTCAGTCACCACGCGCACGGCCTGATCATAAAGCGGATCAGCCTCCGCACCGCCTTCATCAAGACCACCGTCCGGCCCGAACAGGTCCGGACCATTGATGATCTCGTCGATGTATTGCGGCTGGCCCTTGCGCTTGAGGTCTGCCACCACCTTGTGTACCTCATGGTCATCGACGAAGGCACCATGCACACGCTGCGGCACAGCGCTGCCCGCGGGCAGATAAAGCATGTCACCCTGACCCAATAATTGTTCCGCCCCCATCTGATCGAGGATCGTCCGTGAATCCACACGGGCCGAGACCTGGAAGGCGATACGCGCCGGGATATTGGCCTTGATCAGACCNNCTCGTCGACGATGACCACGATATAGGGCAACGCCGTCAGGGTACGTACTTCATCGTCGGGATTGACCGGTTTATAAAGTGGATCGGGGATGGGCTGTTTGTTGGCAATGGCCTCTTCCACCTTGCGGTTGAAGCTGCTGATATTGCGCACACCCAGGGAAGCCATGCGCCGATAGCGATTCTCCATCTCCATGACACACCAGCGCAGGGCATTGTTGGCCTCTTTCATATCTGTCACCACCGGTGCCAGCAGGTGGGGGATACCATCATAGACCGACAACTCCAGCATCTTGGGATCGATCATGATCAGGCGCACCTCTTTGGGGGTGGCGTTGTAGAGAATACTCAGAATCATGGCATTGACCGCCACCGATTTACCGGAGCCGGTGGTCCCGGCCACCAGCAGGTGGGGCATGCGTGCCAAATCGGTCACCGTCGGTTGGCCGCTGATGTCCTTGCCCAGGGCCAGGGTCAGAGGCGATTTGGCGTCGGCGTACTGCTGCGATTTGACAATCTCACTCAGGCGCACCATCTCGCGAAACTCGTTGGGAATCTCCAGGCCGACCGTGGTCTTGCCCGGAATCACCTCCACAACGCGCACACTGATAGCGGACAGGGCGCGGGCCAGATCCTTGGTCAGGTTGGCGATCTGGCTGGACTTGACCCCCGCCGCCGGCTGCAATTCATAGCGGGTGACCACCGGACCGGGATGCACCGACTCTACGGTCACCTCGACACCGAAGTCCTTAAGCTTCATCTCCACCAGACGGGAGACTGCCGCCAATGCATCAGCCGACATGGCCTTGCCGCTACTCTTGGCCTCGTCCAGCAGGGAGAGCGAAGGCAGACTGGTATCCTGCGGGGCATCGAACAGACTGACCTGGCGCTCGCGAACCACCCGTTCGCTGACCTGCACCGGTTGAACCACCGGTTCGATGCGCGGCGGCGGGCGCTTTTCCACCTTCTTCTGCTCTACCTTGACACTCTTCTCGCGGGCGATGCGCGCGCGCCGGCCGATCCAGGCGTCCTTGATGACATTCAGGCGCTCACGCGCATAACCCAGGCCGTTCAAAGTAACCGCGCCGATGCCGTCCATCAGTGCAAACCAGGACATACCGGTAAACAGTGAGACTCCTGAGAGAAACATAGCGATCAAAAACAAGGTGGCACCGCCCTCATTGACCACGGCGATCAGACCTCTACCGACCACATCGCCCAGGATACCGCCAGTATTGAGCGGCAAGGCTATACCTGGATAAGCAAAATACATGGCTGCCAAACCCGCCCCGCCGGACAGGGTGAAGACAAATCCTGTGGCACGAAAGGCGCATTGACGCAGTTTGGGCCGGGAGGCCTTGCCCCGGAACAGCAACCAACCGGTATAGGCGACCATGATGGGAAACAGATAGGCAAAGACACCGAATACATACAAAGCAATATCGGAAAACCAGGCCCCGACCAAGCCACCGGCATTTCTGACCTTTTCGACATCGATGCGATGGGACCAGGAGGGATCGGCGGCCGAATAAGAGACCAGGGAAATCAGCAAAAATATGGCTAGGGCGACAGCCGTAAACAAGGCCCCCTCACGCAGGGCACGACTGACATGACTGACGATGGAGTGCGACTCTCCGCTTTTTTTCTGTATGGCTTGTGACAAAACAATCAGACTCGTTCTAAATTGGACCCTGGAACGAAGCTCGTCCCCCTCATAGCTAGGGATTTTACCCTGAATCCATCCTAAATGTACCCAGTATTTATCAAGCTTTTGTCACGTTACAACAAGGCCGGATGGACCACCTTGCCCTTGTCCACATTGATCCCAGCGCTCAGCGGCCCATAGCTGCGCCAATTATCACCGGCCAGGGTCTTCACATAGGGAATCAATGCCGCCGACAAGGCCTGAGAGGCGCTGCGCGGCACGGCACCGGGCATATTGGTCACGCCAAAGTGGACCACCCCCTCCCAGATGAACGTCGGATTCTGGTAGGTGGTCGGTTTGGTGGTTTCTATGCAACCGCCCTGATCCACCGAGATATCGATAATCACGCTGCCCGGCTGCATCTGCCGGACCAGATCGGCACTCACCAGATGGGGGGCACGTTTTCCGGTAATAAGAACGGCGCCGATGAGCAAATCACATTGGCGCACCTCGCGCGCCAGGCTGTCGGCGTAAGGATATAAAGCCGTCACATTAGGTCCCAGGGCACGCATCTGCGCCAGTTTGTCCCGATTGACGTCAAACACCACCACCTCGGCGCCCATACCTGCGGCCATGAGTGCCGCGTTACCGCCAGCAACTCCGGCCCCAAGGACCACCACCCGACCCCGCTCCGCCGCCGGCAAGCCGCCGAGCAAAATTCCGCGCCCCCCTTGCGGACGATGTAACAAGTGGGCCCCCACCTGGGTAGCGATACGCCCGGCGATATCACTCATGGGCGCCAACAGGGGCAAGGCGCCTTTGTCTTCCACGGTCTCAAAGGCCACCGCCGTCAGACCCACCTGGCAAAGGCCTTTGGTCAGCTCCGGCTCTGCGGCCAGGTGCAGATAGGAAAATAGCAGGTGATCAGCACGCAACAGCTTCAACTCCGCCGGCTGCGGCTCCTTGACCTTGACGATCATCTGCGCCTGTTCATAGAGCGCCTTGGCATCGGGCACCAAAGTCACACCGGCCTGCCGATAGTCTTCGTCACCATAACCACTGGCCTCCCCCGCCGAGGACTGTATCAGCACCGTATGCCCCGCACGCACCAGATCGGCACAGGCGGCAGGCACCAGGCCGACGCGCCCCTCCAGGGTTTTAATCTCTTTCGGGATTCCGATTTTCATATTGATCACCTGCTGATTGATGGGGAGTAATGACGGGCTTGCCGTCTAGCGTATCCAACGTGGTAAAACCCTACTCCGGACACCCTTGAATTCGTGTTGGGATATTCCGATATTTACCGTCAGTACCGCATTACGTAGTATAACCAACATTAACAACACCGCCCGAAAACAAAACTCACCGCAGGAGTAACTCATGAGTGAATCCAGACATTGCCGATTATTGATACTCGGCTCCGGCCCCGCCGGCTATACCGCCGCTGTCTATGCAGCGCGCGCCAATCTCAACCCCGTCATGGTCACCGGTCTGGAACAGGGTGGACAGTTAATGACCACCACCGAGGTGGATAACTGGCCCGGCGACAATGCCGGCGTGCAAGGACCGGAGCTGATGGATCGCATGCGCCAACACGCAGAACGCTTCAACACCGAAATCATCTTTGACCACATTAACAAGGTCGACCTGAAGTCCAAGCCCATGCGTTTGACCGGCGACTCCGGCGAATACACCTGCGACGCCTTGATCATCGCCACCGGCGCCTCGGCACAGTATCTGGGGATGCCTTCCGAAGAGAAATTCAAAGGGCGCGGCGTTTCGGCCTGCGCCACCTGTGACGGTTTTTTCTACAAGGGCAAACCGGTAGCCGTGGTCGGTGGCGGCAACACCGCCGTGGAAGAGGCCTTGTATTTGTCCAACATCGCCTCACACGTCACTGTGATCCATCGCCGCGACAAATTCCGTTCGGAAAAGATCCTGTCCGATCAATTGATCGAAAAATCCAAAAATGGCAATGTCACTATTGAGTGGCACCAGGAGATCGACGAAGTGCTGGGTGATAACAGCGGTGTTACCGGTCTGCGTCTGAAGAATGTCAATGATGGCTCCACCAAACAAGTGGACGTGCACGGGGTGTTCATCGCCATCGGCCACAA
>DKAX01000045.1 GCA_002450975.1 Proteobacteria bacterium UBA6915 | reverse complement strand
ATGCCAGTAACAGCCAGGTCGCCAGTGGATTTTTTGCCAAAGGCACCAGGGCATTCATCACCATTCGCGCCAACACAGCCGTCGACAACGTGCGCGGTATCCAAATTGCCGTGGGTAATGGCACAGAGGCAGGTGGCCTGACTCATGATCACGAAATCTGCTGGAACAATATCCGCGCCCCCTTGGATAACGTCCTGTTGTACTCAGCCAGCAGCGCGTATATGGATCAAAGTTATAATAACTTTATCTATCGCAACACCCTGGTGGGGGACAGTGCCTGGGTCCGCTTCAAGGGCGTGGACAACTACCAGGTAGACGGAAACGTGGTGCTGACCAATAACATGGGGGCAACCAATTCCCGCTGGAATACCACTATCATGGATTCATCCCTGACGACCAACCTTACCGGAAAACTAACCGACGCCATTGTCGACAGCAACGGCGCCTTGATGGGCGAATACCGCACCAACCATTTAGGCACCCACGGCCACGAGACCGCCTATTAGGCTGTGATTTGAAGACACTTCCTCAATATCCCAACAGGCAATTACCGTGAGTTTGTGGTCCATTTTGATTAAAGTTTAAAGTTAATCCTCGCCTATAATGACCGCTACAGTTGGAGCGAGCGGGAATTATAATCGAGTTAACTCGGTAAGCTAACGCTGACGTGACCACCTTAGGCCGTAGCCCAAGGCAGCAGGCGTTTCAGAGCACCAACAACACGCCCATACCTGCCAACCGTTTTGGTATTTTTTATACAGCACAATACATAACGCTCCCGACGCTCAGACATCCAATCCTGCTTGTAGAAATCGTTCCCGGTGAGATAGTCAATCTCCTCTACCTTATCGACGTCAATCACACGCTGCATCATATAGCGTGTCAGAATCGACCCCGGTGAGTAGCGCCGCCAGGCTTCGTCATAGGCCAATCGAAACACATAGGCCTTGCCATGATGGACAAACCAGAGCTGTGCCGCAGCTGGCTTGCCCTGACTATAAAGAACCGCCAGCCGCGTCCAACCGGCTTTGGAAAAACTCTCCACAATGTCGTTTAAAAAATCCTCATTCTGCTCATTCGCCTTCCAACTGGCGCAATAGATGGCGTAATAGTCCGCCATCGCCGGCTGTACTTCGTCGCCGGTATACAAGCGTATCTCGAAACCGTGCTCCCGTTCGAGCTTGCGCTGCTTGCGGTCAATGGTACTACGTACTTGGGTGGGACGGGCCGCCATATAATCCGCAAACGACTCGCCCTGCACACGATGTATCCAGTTGTAATGCCGGAAGGCGTGGTCACAGCGAAACCCGGCTGCCTCCAGGGCATGTTGAAGGGCCACCAATTTTTTGTCGTCTTTGGCGACGGGTTCCAATAGCACGCCCCCAAAAGGCAATTGATTCAATCCTTGCGCAAGGCAAGCGAGAACGTGTGGTTGTTCAGCGTCCGCCAGCAACAAACTATATAGCGCGGTATAACCATGCTTAACGGCATACCAGGTTTTGATGGGGCTTTGCATCAACGGCAGGATTGCCATGACTGTGTCACCTGACACCACGCAGGCCAACAACAGCGTTTCGTCATCATTTGCAGTCTCGGCCGCCACACGCGCAAGCCACTGGCGCGAAAGAAACAGACTCTCTTTTTCAGCCCGCTCAAAAAGTGCATCGGCACTGTCGGGGAGTTGGTGCCAGTCGGTGTAACAAACAAACTTCATCGTCAAGGTGGGGTATTCTCTGATCACTCTAACAGGGCTTTGAGGTGCCCACTTTAATTCTAAAATCTAGATCTCGCTGGCCGCCGGCAGCCCCGCAAACATACTATCCGTCATCCAGGAACTGATATTTGCCGTTAAAACGGGTTCACCCACCAGCGTTAGGGCACCGTCTCGCACCGCCTGCTTATAACTGTTCTTGCCCATCCAGATGTCAGCCAGGGTTTTTATTTCCGAGGTGAAATAGATATCCACATCACGACCAGGATCACTGGTACATAAATCCACATCGCTGCCGTCAACCACCATCCACCAATCAGGATATTTATCGGTATCGGTAAATTTAAAGCGTACCACGGTCATATTACCGGGGAGATTTGCCGGCACCACACTGCGTTGCAGGTAAAGCATCAACAACTCCACATCATAGTCTTTGTGGCTCAGGTTACGCTGAGCCCATACCATACCCCACTCTCCCAGTGACTTGATCACCGGCAGTAATTGTTGACAGGCCTCAGTGGGAAAATATTCATAGCCCCTTTGATTCTGGATCTTCTTTTTAATGATCAGACCATGCTCCAGCAACGAATCCAGGCGCTTGGATAACAGAGCGGGCGAAATCAGGCTTAGTCCCCGTTGCAACTCATTAAAACGGGTCGAGCCCATAATCAGTTCGCGAATGATCAGGATGGTCCATTTCTCGCCAACGATCTCCGAGGCCTTGGCAATGGGGCAAAACTGTCCATATTCCATACGAATTTCTCTCTTTGTAGTGGCTTACTACAGATTATGTAGTTGGATACTACACAATTCATACTAAATCGAAAACCACCCCGTGGCTAGACTTTCTCCTGCCAATCAAGTAAAGGAGAGCCCAATGAAAATCGCCACGCTATATAAGCATTTTGTTATTCGTGACCAGCAATCTCAACTGCCCACTACAGGACGTGGGCGCGCCCTGTATACCGTGGACTGGTTCCTCAATGGCAAGCCAGTGCTGCGCAACCACGACAACCCCTGTCTGAGCCTACGCCACGGTGTACGTTGTTAATCCGGTCATCAAAACATTTATCAAGAGGAGAAAAAAATGAGTTCCGTTATCGATTTGAATGCAGAGGTATTTTCACAATCCGAGTCCACCGGGCTAAAGAAACGTCTGATGGTACTGACCTATGGCCTGATCAGCTATGTCGTTGGCTGTGTCGGCCTGTTCTGGCTGATTCTTGGCTTTGGTGGTCTGGCCCCCGTTGGCCTGAGCAATAGCCAGACCGAATCGTTCGCTGGTACTTTATTCATTAACATTGGCCTGATCACCCTGTTCGGCCTACAGCACTCCCTAATGGCCCGCGCTCGTTTCAAGCAATGGCTAACCCGCTACATACCACAGGCCGCGGAACGCTCCACCTTTATGTTGATGTCAGGCGTCGTTAGCATAACTGCCGTCGTATTCTGGCAAGCCATGCCGGGCACTGTCTGGAGCGTGGAAAACAGCGCCGCACAAATCATTTTGTGGACTGTGTATGCACTCGCCTGGTCTTACCTGTTATTGGCGACCTTTGTAACCAATCACTTTGAACTCATGGGACTGCGTCAGGTGTATCTGTACTTCCGCCAACGCCCATACACTAAATTACCGTTCACCAACAAGCTCATGTATCGCTATAGCCGTCATCCCATGATGCTGGGCATACTGGTGGGCATGTGGTCGGTACCGGTCATGGGTATGGCACACATGACCATGGCGATTCTGTTCAGCCTGTATGTCTTCATCGGAATCTTCTTTGAAGAACGGGATCTTATCGCCGGCTTTGGTGATCAGTATCGTCGGTACAAAAAACAGATCGCGACGTTTATTCCAGGCGTTTATTAATTCTCAAGAAATCTGGAGGATCGTCCTAGATACGGGGGGCGGTCCTTTTATTTATTTCCGGGTAAATGAATGAATTGTTATCGCGACGAATATAATTATAATACCCGTGTTCACCCTGACCAGCAAAGTACGATACTATAATTGGCCAAGACAATATACCCAAAAGATGAAAACAAGACACCTAATATCAATGATGAAAACTCACACAACCGAAGGGGAGTGAATAAACCTTGAGCATACCTACTCCCCGCCTGTTATCCATCAAGGAAACCCCCGCGCATCCTGATTTTTCAGCGATCTATTCAAGCCTAGGTATTGCCGAAACCACTGTAACATCCATACGCAACGCCATCGCCGCAATCAAAAAGCAACCATTTGATTTTATTGTTTGTGAATTCATGTATCGATACGGATCGGATTATGCGGGATGCACCATTTCCAATCTGGATGTGGTGCTGACCTCGCTGCAGAAATATTCACCGAGGGCACGGGTCATCGCATTGATTGATAAGACTGAACAGCAATATATAGCCAGGCTCACGGAACATTTTCCTTTGCATGCGGCGCTGGTGTATCCGGTTAGTCGAGAAGCCATGCAGAAAGCTTTGTCATAGTGTTGCAACAAAGGCGCCAAGGCTTGGGCCTACCATACTAAACGGAAACTATTATAACTATAATGCATTATTGCAAGACCTGAACCCGACATCTTTGCATCTTGCTAGGGGAGGTTCAGGTAGACCCCGACATCCGCAGTGATGCGTTACTGCAAGACCTGCCTCCGATAGCACACTTGATCCGCCTAATTACAGATAGCAAGATCACTACTGCGTATTGCATTTGGGGAGTGACTTATGGTTTACAGGGAAACACCCATGTCAGGAGCCTAAAACAGTTGCCGCGAATATTCAAGATTTTCAACCTGCCACTACCATGGGCACATGGATCAACCGGACTCAGTCCTAAAAATTCCCGTATATCGAAACACCTGGCCAAACAATGGATGTGTCAGTCGAAAGTCCATGTTAAAGTGATCTTCATCAATAGCACGCTCAACAATAGTGGTATGACCTAAAATAAACCATTCCGGAATAGGTAATCGAGCAAACCCGAGATTAAGCACATAGTACATTCCCTGGTAGAACAACATCCCGTCTTTCACATGAACGGCAATGCACAATCCAAAAAAAGGAGTAACGTACTCGATGAGTTTACCTTCCCCCCCTTGCACCCAAACACTTCTAAACCTGACAGGCTGACTGACTGATAAGTACACGAGTCGAATCCATATTTGATTACGACCACGTATTCGTTTTTTGACCGTAGTAGGAATCAATTCACAACGACGGGCAACCAATATCCCGACCAGTCCGAGCAAGTACAATATCGGTTTCATAAAATAGGGATAATCGACACTCAATCTTCCCACATCCCTATTGTCCTGTATTTGGTGATGTGCTTTTAGCGACTCTGGCAGTTGTTGCCATTGGTCGCCCAGCACCTCTTGCATAAAACAAAGTCTGCCCATGTAACCTCCTATACCGGCTTAACTACCATCAGAAAAACCACCAGCACCATTGCCACAAATGCCGGCACCCCCAGCCAAAACCATATGCGCGCATAACGCCAGTATTGCGTGGACAATGCGGTCTTATGTGAAACGGCCTGCTGTGCTAAGTCACGCATTCGGATTTGCAACCAAACCACAGGCAACCAACAGGCTCCGGCTAAAAGAAATAGCACCACACTCAGCCACAACCACAGCGAAGTCATTGGTACCCCCAATAACTGCACCATCAATATACCGGTTATCGGTTGGACCATGATGGTTGGTGTCGTGAACAACCAATCTGCCAACACCACATGACGATTGACCACGGTAATGTGATCTAGATTGTGTGAACGGTCCGCCATCCACTTGTACCAGGCACTGCCCAGACCGGTACCAAACAACAAGACTAAGCTGATCAAATGAATAAATTTCAGACTAAGGTACAACACGTGGTGGTCTCCCAATCAAGCCGCTAATCGAACTAACATCTGCGGTATTACCCCGTTGCAACATTCGCAAGTTGTCCGGCGACATCAGAGGAAAAAACGGTGCTAGAACAAAGGCAAAACAGTGCACCAAAGCGTATGGAGCCGATGCCGTTAAAGCTGCCTTCTTACCCGACAGTTTTCGTAAACGGAACAACCATTGTTTGAAGGTGATCTGCTCGGGACCAACGACATTAATCACCTGTCTGGTCTTTTGGCTATATAGACATTGCAGGACAGTTGCCACTACATCATCCACATGGACCGGTTGAATGAGCTGCCTGCCCTGTGCAACCAACGGAACGATGGGCAGATTGGCCAGTCGGGTAAATAGTTCTGTACTGGCCCCGCCCGGCCCATAAATCAGGGAGGGACGCAGGATGAACCAATCCAGGGGAAGGTTTTGCAAATGTCGGTCCGCCTCTGCCTTGCTGTATTGGTATGGAGTAGGTTCAGGATGGTCAACGCCGAGGGCAGAGTGAGGTTCCCCCAATAAAACGGAC
>DKAX01000133.1 GCA_002450975.1 Proteobacteria bacterium UBA6915 | reverse complement strand
GCCGTTGCCGCCCACGTGCAGCTCCCAACCGGAGTCGACCGCCACCACGCCGAAGTCTTTGATGGTGGCCTCGGCGCAGTTGCGCGGACAACCGGAGACCGCCATCTTGAATTTGTGCGGCATCCACGAACCCCAGCTCATGCGTTCCAGTTTCACACCCATGCCGGTGGAGTCCTGTGTGCCGAAGCGACACCAGGTGCTGCCGACGCAGGTCTTGACCGTGCGCAGTGCCTTGCCGTAGGCATGACCGGAGACCATGCCGGCGTCGTTGAGATCACGCCAGATACCGGGCAGATCCTGTTTCTTGATACCGAACAAGTCGATGCGCTGACCGCCGGTGACCTTCACCTCGGTGGCACCCCACTTGTCTGCGGCGTCGGCAATGGCGCGTAGCTCCGCCGGTGTAGTCACACCACCCCACATACGCGGCACCACGGAATAGGTGCCGTCTTTCTGGATGTTGCCGTGGGCGCGTTCGTTGATGAAGCGACTCTGCGGATCGTCCTGTGCCTGTTCCGGCCAGGCGGCCAGCACGTAGTAGTTCAGTGCGGGACGACAGACGTGACAGCCATCCGGTGTCTTCCACTCCATATAATCCATGGCACTGCGGATCGAAGTCAGTTTCTGATCGCGGATGACTTTGCGTATCTCTTCGTGCGGATATTCGGTGCACGCGCACAGCGGTTTGACCTTGGGCGCGGCAGAGTAGTCACCGCCCAGGGTAGAGGCCAGGATCTGTTCCACCAGACCGGTACAGGAACCGCACGAGGCCGAGGCCTTGGTATGGGCGCGCACCTCGTCGAGGGTGAACAGACCCTTGCCGGTGATGGCCTTCACGATGTCGCCCTTGCAGACGCCGTTACATCCGCACACCTCCTGATCGTCGGCCATGGAGACGGCGCTGTTGGTGGCGCCGTGGCCGGAGTCACCCAGATGGGACTGACCGAACATGATGTAGTGACGCATATCGCTGACATCGACGCCGTCGCGCAGCAGTTGAAAATACCAGGGACCGTCACTGGTATCGCCGTACATGACCGATCCCACCAGCTTGTTGTCCTTCAGCACCAGGCGTTTGTAGATGCCGCGACTGACATCCTTCATGACGATATCTTCGGTGGTGTCGTCGCCGATGAAGTTGCCGGCGGAGAACAGATCGATACCGGTGACTTTTAAGCGTGTCGAGGTGAGCGACCCCTGATAACGGGCATAGCCCAGCTGCGCCAGATGATTCGCGCACACTTTGGCCTGTTCGAACAGCGGCGCCACCAGACCGTAGGTGTTACCACGGTGCTGCACGCACTCACCCACGGCGTAGACGCGCGGGTCATAGCTCTGCATATTGTCATCGACCACGACGCCGCGATCACAATGGAGGCCCGCCTCTTTGGCCAATTGGATATTGGGGCGAATGCCCACCGCCATCACCACCAGATCGGCGGGGATCTCCAGGCCATCGGCGAAGCGCACGCCGGTGACAAAATCCTTGCCCAGAATCGCCTCGGTCTGCGCACCCATGAGAAAGGTCAAGCCCTTCTGCTCCAGTGAACGCTGCAACATGGTGGCGGCGACTTTGTCCAACTGGCGGTCCATCAACACCTGGGTGTTGTGCACCACGGTGACCTGCATACCCTGCTTCTGCAAACCGTTGGCCGCCTCCAGACCCAACAGACCGCCGCCGATGACCACGGCGTGTTGTTTGTGTTGGGCGCTCTGCAACATGAAGTCGACATCCTTGATGTCGCGGAAACCGATCACGCCGGGTAGTTGATTGCCGGGCACCGGCAGGCGGAAGGGATAGGAACCAGTGGCCAGCAACAGGCGGTCATAGGGATAGACGCTGCCGTCTTCGGCCACCACCTTGCGATGACCGCGCTCGATGCGCACGATCTTCTTACCTTTGTGCAAGGTGATGTTGTGCTCCTGATACCACTGCTCGCTGTTGAGCACGATATCGTCGATGGTCTTCTCACCGGCCAGCACCGGTGACAATAGAATACGGTTGTAGTTGACGTGCGGCTCATCGCCGAACACGGTGATATCATACTGATCCGGCGAGAGCTTCAATAACTCCTCCAGGGTGCGTACGCCGGCCATGCCGTTGCCGATTAATATCAGTTTCTCTTTCATTAAAACCTGCTCCTGTGAATAGCACTTCCCCCCTATCGCAAGCGCTGTGCCAGTCGCTTATTTCACCGCAAGCGATTTATATCTTATTGATTATTAATAAAAATAATTTCAGACAATGAACGTCGTGGATAGCTTTGACCTCACGGCCTGCACCGTTGCAGTGCAGGCGGATTTTGCCATGCACAAATAGCAGGCAAGGAGCGCAAATAATTATTTTTTTCACCACAGGCGGAAAAACCACCGGTCCAAAGCTGTGCAAATTCATGGGCAAATGCACAGAACTGGTGCTGAGAAAAATTTCACATATTCGCTAACTCACTGACAGGCTGGTGAATTTCACTCTGGTACGGAAGGTGCTGATGAGCCGTTAAGAAAAAAAAAATGTTTGCAACACACACGCACCAAAACAACACAAGGTACATATACGATGAGTAACAAACTGCAACTGCTCTCTTTTAAAGGCAAGAGCAAAACACTGCACCTGAGCTGGTTTGCGTTCTTTATCAGCTTTTTCGTCTGGTTCAACCACGCGCCACTGCTGGCGGCGATCCGCGAGACCATGCATCTGAGCGATCAGGAAATCAAGGCGCTGCTGATTCTTAATGTGGCATTGACCATACCGGCGCGCATCATCGTCGGTATGCTGGTAGACCGCTTCGGGCCGAGAATCATGTATTCGATCCTGCTGGCCATCGGCAGCGTACTCTGTTTCGCCTTCGCCCTGGCGGAGAGCTACCAGACACTGGCCCTGACCCGTTTTCTGTTAGGCTTTGTCGGCGCCGGTTTCGTCATCGGTATCCGCTTGATCGCCGAATGGTTCCCGGCCAAACAGCTGGGCGTTGCCGAAGGTATCTACGGCGGTTGGGGTAACTTCGGTTCCGCCGCGGCGGCCATGACCTTGCCTACGGTAGCCTTGATGTTCGGCGGCGACCAGGCCTGGCGCTATGCCATTGCCTCTACCGGCGTGGTCGCCCTGGTCTATTCTGTCGTTTTCTATTTACAGGCACGCAACACGCCCAAGGGCTCGACCTATTTCAAACCCAAACGCAGCGGTGCCATGGAGGTGACCAGCAAGGGCGACTTTGTCCTGTATATGGTCATGAACATACCTTTATATGCCGCCCTGGCGCTGCTGACCTGGAAACTTGGACCGGATAACCTGAAACTGTTGAGCGGTTCCATCACCGGCGTTATTTACTCCGTCCTGATCACCTTGTACGCCTACCAGTTGATCCACATGGTACGAGTCAATCGCGAAGTCTTTAAACACGAAGTCCCGGAGATCGAGCGCTACAAGTTCAAACAGGTGGCAGTGCTTAACCTGGCCTATCTGGTAACCTTCGGCTCTGAGCTGGCGGTGGTGTCGATGTTACCGCTGTTTTTCCTCGACACCTTTCACTTAACACCAGTCCTGGCCGGCATGCTGGCCTCGGGTTTCGCCTTCATGAATCTGGTGGCGCGCCCTGGCGGTGGTTTGATGAGCGATAAATACGGTCGGCGCAGAATTCTTATCACCTTGCTGATCGGTCTGTCCATCGGTTATCTGCTCATGAGTCAGATCGACGCCACCTGGCCTTTACCCCTGGCCGTTGCCGTCACCATGCTGTGTTCCTTCTTCGTGCAGTCGGGTGAAGGGGCGGTATTCGCCATGGTACCGTTGATCAAACGCCGCCTGACCGGCCAGATTGCCGGTATGACCGGTGCCTACGGCAATGTCGGTGCTGTGCTGTTCCTTACCGTGCTCTCCTTCGTTTCCGCGCAAATCTTTTTCATGGTGATCGGCCTGTCCGCCATCGCGGTAGTGGTTGCCGTCTATCTGTTTCTGGAAGAGCCCAAAGGTCACATGGTCGAGACCTTGCCCGATGGAACGGTACAGTTGATTGAAGTGGCGTGATGTCAACAGGTCATGAAGTCTCAGGGCCACCTGTCGCAAGAGGGACAGGTGGCCCGATTGTTTATGTTAGGATTTGCGCATGTCGACAGATCTGAAAATCCAATTTGCCTTCGCTAGTGACAAGGGCATCAAGACGGACAATCAGGACGCGTGCAACCTCGTTGTGCCTGATAAACCGGTGCTGATCAACAAAGGCATTGTCGCCGCCGTCGCCGACGGTGTCAGCAGCAGCCAGGGTGGTGGTCTGGCCAGCGCCGCCTGTATTCGCGGTCTGATCAGCGACTATTACAGCACCCCCGATAGCTGGTCGGTCAAACATGCCGGACAGAAGGTGTTGGGCGCCCTTAACCGCTGGCTGCACGGCCAGGGTTATAGCCAGTACCACAGCGCCACCGGTATGCTCACCACCTTGAGTGCGTTGATACTGAAATCCACCAGCGCTCATCTGTTCCACGTCGGCGACACCCGCATTTATCGCCTGCGTGTAAACGAATTGGAACAACTGACCCGCGATCACCAGAACTGGGTAAGTACGGAGAAGGCATTTCTCAGCCGCGCCATGGGCGCAGACTGCAATGTGGAGATCGATTATCGGCTATTGCCACTGGAGCGCGACGATCTCTACATCCTCACCAGCGACGGCGTACATCAATTTCTTCCCAGCACTGAACTGGTGCGCCTGATCGATGAAAACCCGACTAATCTGCAACAGGCCGCGCAGCAGATCGTCACCCACGCCCTACAGGCCGGCAGCAATGACAACCTCACCTGTTTATTACTGCGTATCGAACAACTGCCCAATCAGCAACCGGACGAGTTTTATCGTCAACTGACCGAGCTGCCCTTTCCTCCCCCACTCACTGAGGGTATGTTGCTGGACGGTTATAAAATCCTGCGCGAGCTGCACGCCAGTAAACGCACCCAGGTCTATCTGGCCCTGGACACAAACAATGACGCGGACAGCGACACAAAGGTGATCATCAAAACACCTTCGGTCAACTATGAAGATGATCCTGCCTATATCGATCAGTTTTTGCACGAGGAGTGGGCAGGACGGCGCATCGACAATAACCATGTCCTGCACGTCGTCAAACCGAAACGACAGCGGCGCCTGCTCTACTACGTCTGCGAATATATCAACGGCCAGACCCTGCGCCAGTGGATGGATGACCATCCGCAACCGGATATTAATGCGGTACGCGGAATCATAGAACAAATCGCCGCCGGCCTGCGCGCCTTCCACCGCCTGGAGATGCTGCACCAGGACCTGAAACCGGAAAACATCATGATCGATGCACACGGCACCGTAAAGATCATCGACTTCGGCTCCACCACCATCGCCGGTATTCGCGAAATCAGCACACCGTTGCGCCAGCAACAACCGTTAGGCACATTGGATTACGCCGCCCCGGAATATTTTCTGGAGCAACCGGCCAGCAACCGCTCCGATATCTACTCGCTGGGGGCGATCGCCTATGAGATGCTTTGCGGCAAACTGCCCTATGGCGGTCCATTGTCGCGGCGTGTGATCAAAAAAGGTCACTATCAAAGCATCCGCCAACACAATCCTGAGCTGCCGGTATGGATAGACGCCTGCCTGCACAAGGCGGTGCATCTGGAGCCCGATCAGCGTTACGAACTGCTGTCGGAATTCACCCACGATCTCAGCCGTCCCAATCCGGCATTCATCAATGAAAAACCGCTGCCTTTGTTGGAACGCAATCCCACCGCCTTCTGGCGCGCATTGGCGTTGGTGTCAGCGGCGGTGAATATATTTTTGTTTTATTTGTTGACGAATCAACCGTAGCCCGGATGGAGTGAAACGCAATCCGGGATTGTAGCTTGCCAGGAACCACCACCTGCTCTATCTTCTGTATTCTATATATAGAAGGTACAGGCGATGCTGTCATATGAGTGGATCATATTCTATCTATTGTTAGGCAGCTTCGTCGGCTTCATGGCCGGCTTGTTGGGCATCGGTGGCGGGGGGATCCTGGTGCCGGTATTGACCGCGGTGTTTCTCTACCAAGGTGTACCCATTGAACAGGTTGTCCATTTGGCCCTGGGCACGGCCATGGCCTCTATTGTATTCACGTCGTTTTCAAGTATGCGCGCTCATCATGCCCGAGGCGGCGTGCTTTGGCCGGTTTTCCGGTTTATGGCACCAGGCGTAATTGCCGGCACCTTTGTCGGCACCTTCCTCGCCGCGCGCATGAACACCTTGCATCTATCGATCTTTTTCACTGTGTTCATGGCCTACGTAGCCGCGCAGATGTTTCTGGATAAAAAACCCAAACCCAGCCGGGAACTGACCGGTCGTGGCGGACTGTTCGCCGCCGGCGGCGGTATCGGCGCAGTCTCGGCGTTGGTCTCCATCGGCGGCGGTGCCTTGACCGTCCCCTATCTGATCTGGCAAAACATCGATGTCAAAAAGGCCATCGGCACCTCGGCGGCCCTGGGGCTGCCCATCTCACTGGCGGGGAGTCTCGGCTACCTGATCAATGGCTGGTCACAAACCAGCTGGGACAAACTGACCCTGGGCTATGTCAACCTGCCCGCCGTCCTTACCATCGCCGCCGCCAGCTTCTGGATAGCACCACTGGGGGCGCGCATGGCCCACCGCCTGCCGGTGGCAATACTCAAAAAAATCTTCGCCTGTCTGCTAGTGGCATTGAGCCTGCGGATGTTATATTCCGTTTTGTAGGCGTGGTGCTGATATTCCACAGCCGAGGAAAAATCTGTAAAGCTCCATGGACCTGGGTGAGCAATGAATCCGTTAAAACCCATTATCAACCATCAGCCGCTGGCTGTTTTATCCATGATCCTTGGCTTGAGAATCGCGGATCTTGGCATTACCTATCTGGTAACACCCGATCTTGGCATGGAGTGGAACCCTCTGGTAAGTCAATTTAATCTGCCCTGGGCCGGTCTGTTGCTCAGCCAGGGTTTGTTGGTCACTGCTATTTTCTACGGCTACCTGACATACCAACGCCGCGTCCAGTTACCGGTAAAGACCCCTGGCCTGAATCTGCTTGGTTTTACTTTGCGCTATTTCAATGGTGATGAACCCGACTGGCGTCGGCGAATGTTTTTTATACCTGATCGCGCCTATCTTCGTGCACACCTGGCCTTTCTCGGATTCATCATTACTGTTTCCGCCATTAAGGTCAGCCTGTTCGCCATTCTGCACAATTTGTTAATTCTCGTTGAATACAATGCATACCTGGATTTTGTCCTGCGTTTTGGTCATCACTATGTCCTGACTGTATTGTTAGTTATCATTGCGACCAGTGCCATGCTATTTTTTATCACGGAGTTTCTAGCCTACCGGGCCAATGGGCTCGACAAGGTCGGGGGCTAAAATCAGGCGCCGGTTAGCACCAACTAAACTTTTTCTGCACAATATATCCTCGCCCAGCATCTTACCTGTCAAGCCAACGATATATTTAGTCAATGTAAAAAGGCAATATGCCTCCGATGTAAACTGCCACCGCGCCAGATAAAGTGTTCATAATAGTAGTGCAAATAGATCAAACTCAACGTCAATAGAACCAGGATATCATTACTGGCAAAGGTTAATGGATATGCGATGATCATTGAAACCAGTGGGCAAGCGACCCAGACGGGAACTCTTAAGTGCCCCGCTAACCGATATATCGGATTCGACCGACGCGACATCTCGCGGTTGGAATCATGAACGATATAAACACAATAGGCCGTAAAATCGTGAATAAATCTTGGCAGAATTATGGCGAAAACCGCATAACCTAGGTAAGTCATCATCAGGCAGGATCCCACCATGAGCACATTGGCCCAGAGATACCACTTACCCAGGACAGATCGACTTTGACGTGCCAGGCGTCGTGCATAGACAAAGGCTGCCGTGTAAAACATCATACTCGCATATAGAGAAAACCGGATAAAACCCTCACCCTTATCGGCAGCACTGATCAAAAAATGCTTACCATAAATTACCGTATAAACCAGTAGCGCAGCTCCTAGTGATAACCACTTCCACAGGAAATAGTCGCTTTCTGGCTTTTTACCTAACATCATCAGTGTCAGCCCGAATTGCTGAGCCAGTACATGGTATAGCGATACGGCGGCAAAAATGGCAAATGAAAACACGCCGCCGATGACCTGATGCAACACTACAGTACCGATAATGATCAAGGGAAAGACAACGGAAAAAACTGATCGATAATGTTGAATATATTGCCTGTCCGCAAAGGTAAACAGACTGGCAATGATATGGGGCATGATAAAAATCACTGACCAGATAAACCACTGGCGGGGATATTCTGGTAAATAGTGATCAAGTAAAAGTCGGTCCCAAACAGCAAGATCCAGGCCTAGCATACCCCACAGCAACGGCATAACCCCATAAATCAACAGCAAGTAACGACAGTCCAATGGCTGTACAGCACGACCACCTTCAACATTCACCCGCTGACTCCTTTGTCTGCATACTATGGTGATTGTCGCCGCGGCCTTGGAATTGGCAATCCGTCAATTGGTGTAGTTCTAATGGCCGGTACACTGGTCTGCGATCAATATACGCTTACTTATTGCGCAAATATATTTTGTCCATTTTTTTCTTAAATGTATAACTGAAGAGTTGACTAGAATGGAAAAATTCCTTTTTAGAGAAGTAGTTGGCAACATTAGGATTAATTCATGTTAAAAGGATTTCCTGTGCCGCAGTATTGAATTTGTCTGTAGCTGGTTTCCATTTTAATAAAAATAGTTGTATAGGGAGTAGCACAATGAAAATTCTAATCGTTGATGATCACGCTGTTGTCAGAGAAGGCTTCAAATCCATCCTTTCTGAATGGGACGACCAGATAGAAATTCTAGAGGCCAAAGATAGTCCGCAAGCCCTCACAATAGTCGACCGCTTCCACCATATTGACTTTATCCTGTTAGATCTTTTACTTCCAGGCGTAGAGGGTTACCAACTGCTGGAAACCCTTGTGTCCGATTATCCCTCCATCCCGGTCATGATCATTTCCGTATCGGACCGACCGACGGTAGTCGAAACTGCCCTACGTCTGGGGGCCAAGGGGTTTCTCCCCAAATCCATGCCACGGGAAATTATCATAAACGCGATTCGCCTGGTGCTGTCAGGCAGTCTCTATATTCCTCCTTCACTGCTTAATATTCATGAAGATGTGACTACCGACCTAGTCGGATTCAGTTTCCCGACCGGCGTCCCGCAAAGTCCTGCCCAACGTCTGACCGAGAGACAGACTGAGGTATTTGAATTGATGCTGCTAGGCAAGACTAATAAGGAAATCGCAATAAAACTAAATATGTCAGCCGCAACGGTAAGGTCCCATCTGACAATTATTTTCCGTCAGTTAAATGTAAGAAATCGCACGGAAGCCGTCCATGTGGCAAGAAACCGCGGAATCGTTTGTGCGGGCTTAAACTGATTAGAACAAGGCCATTGGACGGCCGTTCACAAACTCTATTGTCACCCTTTTACCTGTCTGACGGAACCCTGCAATCTCCCTGTCATCACTCCATGTATACTTCTTTTCAACAGATTGGGCATAACCGGTTTGTGCAGCACTAAAAATCCACTATTCATTATCTCTTCCAGTTGAGCCTGCGTTGTAGCTGCAGAAATCACGATAGTTGCTATCTCTTTATTTAAACAGTCTCTCAATCGATCAACGACATCAAGACCACGGTGATGAGTCAGGTTGTAGTCAACAATCAGCAAATCAGTATGAAAATCCTCGTCCTCCAATAGACGCACTATTTCCTCCCATCCGCTAGCCGTCCTGACATCCATCCCCCACCTCTGCAGGATGTGTCGCATGGCTAATAAATTTATCCTGTCATCGTCTATAACAAGAACCCTGGTTTTGGAAAAATCAGCTGCATCCTCTTCCATGGATTGGGTTTCATCGACCAATTCCGTAGTCTCAACCATGGGGAGATAAATGGTAAATACAGAACCCTTGCCCTCCTCAGAGCATACCGATATGGGATGATCCAACAAATCCGAAATTCTCTTTACGATAGCCAGACCGAGACCCATACCGGTGGTCTTCGACGTATCTTGCCCAGGCAGCCGGTAAAACTCCTGAAATATTTTTTGATGAAACGCTGGCCTTATTCCCTTTCCGGTATCACGCACATCAACCCGTAAAAAACCGCCGTTTTTTCTTCCCGAAATAAATACTGTACCTGCATCTGTATATTTAATTGCGTTGCTTATTAAATTTGCCAGAATCCTTTCCAACAACCCACGGTCAGACATCACCAAAACATCCGTTGATTTGACGGAAAAACGCAAACCTTTACCCTGAGCTTCCCGCTCATATTCCAAAAAAAGTTGATCCAGGAGCTTACTGACTCTAACAGGCCTTACTTCAGGAATCATCGCCCCGGCATCGATTTTTGAAATATCCAATAACGATCCAAAAAGACGATTCATGCCGGACATGGAGGTCGACAATATCTCCAATATACGGTTGGACTCGGGATCGGACACGCGGCTCTTCAACGCGGACAAGAGCAAACCATGGGCATGCAGAGGCTGACGCAAATCGTGGCTGGCCGTCGCCAAAAACTGCACCTGAGAACGACGCGCTGCTTCTGCCTTCTCCTTTTGATCCTCCAAGGCGAACTGCAGACATAACATTTGCTTTATGGATTCATTCAAACCGCGATTCAGATATACCATGGTCAACAGAAAGAAACATATGCAAAACGCCATCACCTTGTACTCGAAAGTCGGTCCGAGTGAGAAACGAACAATATACGGAGGTACCATTGTAAAAATGAATGCCTGGAATGCAGGTCGATAGGCCGTGGAAACAATACTGACTATGGCTACCGCGCCAAGAAAAAAGCTGGTCAACACGGCTTGACTGGCCAGAGACTCCTCGACAAACAGCACCCAGGCGGATACCCCCCAAAGCAGACCTCGTATGAAGGCCAGACCGGTTATCCAATATTGGATACCTGCTCCCATAATTTGTCTGGCCGGCCGACGCCTATAGAAAAGAATAAAGAGTGGTGTAATCACGCCGGTATGAATCAACATGGCCGACAACCAGATTATCGCATGGACTTGGTTACATTTATCCCAGAGGATGTAAACCAGAGATATGCTGCCTACCATATTGAATGCAACCAACCTGGAAAACTGACTTAAGGTAATCTCAAGCTGCCTGGCTAGGATCTGCTGTTGGTAGTGAACCAGATCGGGAATATTGATGTATTTATTCAGTGATGGCACAAATTTGCTAACCCATTTACGTATTTTTTAATTATTAGGATTCAAAACACCCTATATAACCGGGCAAACAAAATCTTTTTACAACTTTGCAGGGTTTGATACCGGAAACGCCCCCCTTTTTCTCTTCCGATTTAATCCTACCCCGATATAGGATCAAACGCCTAGAACATTTGTCAGCGAATATTTCGATATTTGTACGATGGTCATTTCCCATGGATTCTATAACCTCGCCCACTGGAGCCCCTCTGACCTTTGCATGCACACCGGTCTTTGGAGCGAACAAGTAATCAACCAGTAAAGTTATAAACAAGGGAGGGTATCTCTATGCGAGGTTCCGGGGGAATATTCAATAAGACGCTAGGGGGCCTGCTGGCCCTGCTATTGACTGCTTATGTACCGATTGCAAACGCCTTCAAGGTGGACACGCACGTTTGGATCGGTCAGGAGGTCATCAATGACCTCGCCGACGATGGTCAATTAACATTCGACCTGGACGGTACCAGCGTCACCGTCGACGTTAATGATGAACTAGAACAGGCCATTTTGAACAATCAAAGTATTTTTCGTATGGGTAACATCGGGCCGGATGCCTTTCCCGATATCTACGCCGGTCAGATGGCGGTTCACCCCGGCATCAACGAAGCCAACTGGCGCACTGATGACTGGTTGGAACACCTGTTCAACTCACCCAACAAAACACCGCAGGATCTGGCCTTTATCTATGGCTACTTTGGCCACGCGGCTGCCGATACCTTTGCGCACACTTATGTGAACCACTACGCCGGCAACGTTTTTGACATGTCCGATTTTACCGGCGATTTTACCAACTTGAATGAAACGTTCATCGAAGAGGAGCGGCATATCGAATTGGAGAAATATATCTCCTTCCGCACCCCTGCGATTACGGATCGATTCGGTACCCCGCTGGGCAAGGCTGCCAATTTGGTCAATGTCCCTGCCGCCTTTGTCAGAGACCGCCTGATTTTCAACAAAGATGTTTCATATCAATACTGGAACAACACAGTACCGCATTTGTATCTGGTTGAACGCCTGCGCGCCAATATACAGTCCTTCCTCGACAATGAAGTTTCCCAGATGGAAGTCATGGCGACCCAGGCCTTCATATATTACATAACCTGCGACGCCGGATTCTGTGTCCGAATCTCCGAGGAACAGGCCGCCGACCTCTATCAACTGGCTAGCGATGCCTACCAAATCGTCAACATGAATGACGAAATTGAAAAGGTACAAGAACTCAACAACAAACTTGTTAATATAGTTGAAAAATATGCCTCTTTGCCGGTCGACATGCTGGCAAAGATGGATGGCGCGATTATGGATGTGGTGCGATTCCAGTCCGACCTGGTCGCCAAACAGGCTGAACTGGCCATGGCCGCTGGTGAAACCCTGTCCAAGGCGCTTGGTAATTTACAATCTGCCGAAGCGGCCCTGACCGGGGCGGCCAATAGTCTTGCCACCGCCGAGGCACAATTAGTCTCTGCAGTGGCGGACCTCGCGGCCAAACAGGCCGAACGGGCACGCAAAGTTGCGGAGTTGGCCAGTACGCCGGCGACCATCGTGGAGGAGATTTGCGACAGTATTTGTCCCAAAGGCTTGCCCTGCAGTTTGGTGTGCAGCTCATTTACAAAGGCCAATCCGGCTTACCTTGCCTTACAGTCAGCAATCTCTGCGCTTGATGCGGCCATTGCAGCGGCCGATGCACTGGTCAAAGCGAAACAGAGTCTGGTCGCAAGTCTTACCAAGCTCTACAACGAAAAACTCAGCTTGGCCAACGCTGCCAGAAGCGTCGTGGATGCAGTAAATGCTCAGATAGCGACTTTGACCGCACAACGCGACCACCTGGAAAATGCCGTACAAAAAGCCTTAAATACCAAGCAGGAACTGGCTGAATTTGGTGTTACCGCCTTCCTGACCGGCGTTGGTATCGCCAACGACATCATCAACGGCGCTATCGACCTCGCCCAGCGTGCCACTAGCGACCTCAACCCGATCCGGGCCTATCTGGAAGGCTGGATCGAAGACATCAACAACGGCATGTTGGAATACGTAAACGCCAGTGCACGTCTCATTCAGAAAACGATGATACCGGGTGAAAAACCCCTCGACGAACTTTTTAACTGGCTCAGTTGCTGGGGTGCAGCCATCACGGGCATTCCTGCAGCCATTCCCAATACCACGTGCTCGGTTAAGAATCGCATAGAGCATCTTTTGGCGGAATTTGAAAAACTGGAAAATACCATCGCCCATCTGACGCTNNTGACGCCTATCACCGCCTATATTCAGGAAAAGAAACAACACATCAAAGAACAACTGAAGGCCAAGGCTGAAGAGGTTGCCTACGCTATGGTTGAATTCATCACGGGGATTGATGTGAAAAAGATTATCGACGCCATTATGGTACCCGCCAGTGAGGCAAGATTGGCGGCCATATTTGGCAGCGATCCATCCGCGAACAAGGGCAAGGGATTGCTGGAATTTCCTGATATGGTTGCGCGCATCCATGCGGAAATGAACTTCGACGGACAACAATTCAACAAACAAAGCTACTATGTAGTCCGCAATGCCATTAACATGGCCAAACTGGCCTTGCTGGATAATGCCGGTTTGAACGATTTTGCGGCCAAGACCGGCGTCAGCGGTATCTTCAACAATACGCAAAATATCCTGTTTGACGCCATCGGCAGTATCGACGGTAACCATCAATGGATGGAATATCCCCCGCCCTACCCGCGCCGCGCCGACTGGAATCCTACCTCGCCGGTTGCCGGCTACCAGGGACCTGGCTATGAATACATGGTGCCGCGAGGCAGCCTGTACTTCCGTTATGGCTACGGCTCGGAGCCCAACAAGGGGCTGATTATCTGGAAAGACTGTTCGGCCCGTGAAAACATCTTTCGCAAGTTATTTGCCGGTCCATTGGCGCCATCTTTGGAAACAGCCGACATTTTCGGTTTCACAGATCCTTTGAATAGCAATTACCGCACTCAGTACAACGTCACGACAGCGGTACCTTTTCCGGTCGCCAGACGAAATATCGACACCTGTGATAGCGTACCGACAACCAGCAAAGTTGACCTTCGTACCTATCTGGCCCTGCTGCCGCAATCTGCAACCAGCGTAGTCAATGGTGGCTCAATCACTGTGCAAACCGGTGTCATTAATGGCGGCAGTGAGGCGACGCAAGACGCCATAACGGTCGGTTACTACCTGTCAAAAGATACCAGCTTTGATTTCGCCGATATCTTTGTTGGACACTACTACACCGAAGCGCCACTGGCGATAAGAGGTCGCTTAAGCTTCAACCAGACAATTGTAGTTCCCGCAAATATCGATCCGGGCACATACTATGTTCTGGTGGTCGCAGACCCCTTCAACACGCTGCGTGAAAGCGACGATAACACTGACAATCGCAACGGAAACAATCTGTCTGTAGCACGGATTTCCCGTAACGGAGCACCAACACCTGTTCGTGTTACCATTCAAGCCGACTTGGCCATGAACAGCCTGAGCGGCCCTGCGAACGCCAAACGCGGTGACAATATTTCCATTAGCGGTAACTTGGCCAATGTGGGTAATAGTCCAAGTAACACCGCTCCGACCGTAGGGATATATATCTCCAGTGACAACGTCTATGATTCCGCCGATGTTTTTGTCGGCTCCTATAGTCATGGTCAATTGTTGACAGCCGGTGAAAGCGCGGATTTTACCGTCAGTCTTAAGGTACCGTTCTCGATTGCCGGTGGCACCTATGAACTGATTGCCGTGGCCGATCCTTACAATACGGTCGTGGAAACTGACGATATCGCTGACGCCTCCTCCACAGGAACAAATCCCGGGACGGTCGTTGCTGGCTTTGATTTCCGCAACAACCAGATATCCGCCGGCGCCTTCACCATAGGCAAGAGCCAGTTGGAGCTGGATATCGAAGCCATACAGGCACAGTTAAACAACCTCAACGCCCAGTTGGCAACGACGCCGGCGACCATAGAGGAAAAAGTGTGCCAAACCGTCTGTTTAAAAGGCGTACCTTGTACCGAGCAATGTGACATCATTGTATCGGCCAATCCCGCTTATCAGGCACTGATTAGTCAGATAAACAGTCTGCAAGCGCAATTGGCAAATCTGCAGCAGCAATTGGATAACATTATGATGCTGGCATTAGCAGGATAGTTCGCGAGGTACAGTTCTACCTTATAACCCGCTGGACCCGTAACACGGTCCAGCGGTTCTTTTTATAGAACGGGGAATAGCGGAATGTTTACCCTAGAAAATACCTACATTGCGAAAACCACTCAGCGTTTTCGCATGTTATCGCAACTGGTTTTAACCCGAAATCGATTCCTGACAGATGGACTTTCTCTATCCTTAGGCCTACTCATCCCATTAGCCTTCGCCCCGTTTTCATTGGCCTGGTTTATACCAATCATTTTCTGCTTCTATTTTCTGATTCTTCGCCATACCACATCGCATCGCGCCTTTATTCGCGGCTTTCTCTTTGGTATTGGTCAGTTTGCCTGGGGTATTGCCTGGATATACGACAGTATGATCCTCTACACGGATATCCCCGGATTTATGTTATTCGCGGTCACCGGATTCATAGTCTGTCTGATGGCGTTTTATATTGGCCTCTCTGCATGGCTGACGGTAAAGTTTTTTTCAAAAGGTGATGTCTGGTTATTTATGCTGGGCGCACCGGCCATGTGGACATTGTGTGAATGGTTACGCGGCGTCCTGCTCAGCGGATTTCCCTGGTTACAGATTGGTATAACGCAACTGGACAATCCTCTGATTCATTTCGCCCCGTTGAGCGGAGCACTGGGAGTTGGTTTTTTTGTACTTCTGATTTCAGGCAGTGTCGCCGGTTTTCTGTACCAGCCCAAGTCCAATCGTCTATTTTTACTGGTCCCCGCAGCCATCCTGACTATTGCTATATGCCTACCCTACGTGTCATGGACCACGCAGACAGGAGAACCCATAGTGGTAACGACACTGCAAGCCAACAAAGATGCCGCCAAGAAATGGCTACCAGAGAATATCGAATCCGTAAAATCCTGGTACCTGGAGAAAACCCTTGAAAGCCTGGCGTCGGATCTGATCATATGGCCAGAAACAGCGCTACCCGGATACTTACACAATGAAAAGCCGTTTATCGATCAAATAGCCACCCTTGCCAATAAACACGACACCACGGTACTGATGGGATTGATCATTGTCGATTTCGAATCCGGCAGTTACACCAACAGCGTCATCAGTAATGATGGTCAGCGCTATGACAAAAGTCATCTGGTACCGATAGCCGAATATTTTCCTCTGACCGGAATCCCTGAATGGATCAAACAATGGATTCACTTCCCTATGTCGGACATCGCCACAGGCAGCGCCGATCAGATGCCTTTTACATTCAAAGGTCAAAAACTGGGAATCAGTATTTGCTTCGAGGTAGCCTACCCCAACGTCATACGTCGCTCGCTGCCTGATGCCTCTCTTCTCGTCGTGGCCAGTGACGACACCATCATCGCCCATACGATAGAACCCTATCAACATCACCAGATTGCGCGTATGCGCGCTGCGGAAAATGCCCGATATCTGGTACGCTCGACCAACGCGGGCATTTCGTCAATAATCGCCCCGGATGGTACGGAACTGGCCACTTCGAGGATGCATGAAGAACGCATACTGACCGGTGAGGTACGCTTACTGCAAGGCACCACCCCATACTCTCGATGGGGAGACAATCCTTTGCTGTTCGGATTCTCGCTGCTGTTCGGTTTTTCGCTGCTGCGAACAATTCGTCGATCACCAAATCATAGCTCTAGTATTGAAATGACACCTGTTGTCGATGAATAGTGCCACCCTTCCAGATCCGGTGTTCGAAATAGTAGTGAAAATAGATCAAGACCAAGGTTATAAATGCGACGATATCATTGCTGCTATGAACCAATGGATAGGCTAATGCCATAGCAATCAATGGACATAACAACCAAATCGGCAGGCGGGTAAAAGCGGTCAGACGATAGAAGTAATTTACCTGTTTTTCGCGGTTTCTATTACTGTCATGGGTAATATAGACGATAAATGCGGTTATATCATGAACCACACGCGGTATAACAATTACAAACGCGTAATATCCCAAATAGAGCACCAGATAACAGGAGAACACCATCAACACATTAGACCATAGATACCAGCTACCCAGTTGATTTTGGGACTTTTTGGACAAACGAAAGGCATACGGAACTGACAAACACAGAAAAAGTAGTCCAAAAAACATAGCATAGTCATACAACTCTATGCCGTGAATACGATATATCGAAAACAGGTGTTTGCCATAAACCACGGAATATACGCATAAGGTTCCCAAAACAGAGAAAATGCGCCACAAATGGAAATCGAGCGAGGGTCTTACACGCATCATCATCAACGACAAACCAAATTGCTGGGATAACACGTGATACATCGTATAGAAAGCGAATACCGCAAATGCGATCTCACCCCCAAACTGGAAGTGAACCAAATAAACAAGAACAATAAATATTGGCAGTGTTTTCAGGAACAGCGGACGATAGTGAACCAGGTATTGACGCTCGGCGAAGGTCACCCAGCTGGCAACTATATGGGGAATATTAAAAACGATTGTCCAGACTGCCCAGCGACGTGGATCATCTGGCACAAACGAGGTTAGCAGGTAATTTTCCAGAAACAGAAAATCTACCGATACCACTATAAATATAAATGGTATAACAGCGTAGAGATAGAGCAAATACCTGCAATTCACTACGATTGCCTGTGTCGAAGTCGTCATGCGAGTTCCTGCGATGCCCTCACTTTAGTCTGGTCTGCCACCAGTATTTTACGGAGAGCAAGTCTGACGACAATCGAACAGATGTACTACGACAGATATCCCTTGATCGATAAGAGTCAGTGCATGTCAACCACTTTCCCCGACAAACCAAATGTCTTTTCACTAGCCACCGATGACTATAGGATCGCTAAAAAGGTTTTTTGGTAACGGACCCCTGGGAATCTTGTATCGACCAACCACCCTTTACTACGGATACGGTCACCCTATGCCGCTCCACCCTTTGTAGATTCAGCCGATAACAAGTCATGCAGCACACCAATGAGTTCTGTAACATTTATCGGTTTGGTCAGATGTCGATAAAAACCTGTCAGACTTATGTGCTCGAGCCCCTGCACCAGTTCGTCGTCACTCATAGCTATAACCGGTATATGTTTCAAGGAGTTATCGCTTAGAATTCTTTTCAGTATTTCCAGGCCGTTAATATCTGACAGATTGATGTCCAACAGCACGACATCCGGTTTGTAACGCGACAATAACTCCAGCGCATGTTCGCCAGTCGTTGCTGTTATCAAAGTGAAATCCGAGACATGTGACAAACCCGCTTCGACCAATCGCATATTGTCCGGATTTTCTTCCACGTACAACACCACCAGGCTCGGTTTTGCTGTACCAGCGTCCCGTACACTTTTTGCAGATTGCCGTCCCTCCGTACGCGCAAAGGCGAACTCCACCCAAAAGGTGCTTCCCTTGCCCAGCTCTGAATCCAAGCCGATGTTACCACCTAAAAGTTCGACGATCTTCTTGCTGACAGACAAACCAACCCCTGCGCCGAGCACTGACGTGTTCTCCGCATCCAGGCGATCAAACGGACTAAACACGCGACTTATCTTGTCTACCGCAATACCAACGCCGGTATCACTGACCAATATCCGCAGTAAATCACCGCGCTCCTGGGCATCTACCGTAATTTTTCCTCCCTCTACATTATATTTTACGGCATTGCTGAGGAGATTGATAAATACCTGACGCAGGCGTGTCTTGTCGGCGAAAACCAACCTGTCCGGCCCGCTCTCCAGGCGGTTATCCACCACAAGCCTGCGCTTAACTGCCTGAGTCTCGACAAAACGCAAGGCCTCTTTCATGACCTGCTGCAGACTGATCCGGGTGATGACCGCGGTCATACGCCCCGTCTCGATCCGGGACAAGTCCAGTAACTCTTCGATCAGTTCCAGCAGATGATTCCCAGACTGATCGACTTCCGAGACATAGTCCAGTTGCACGGGCGTCAACGGTTCCATACTCAAAAGCTGATTAAATCCCAGGATGGCGTTCATCGGTGTACGTAACTCGTGACTCATGCGCGATAGAAATTCCGATTTTGCACGACTGGCATTTTCCGCTACTTCCTTGGCCGCCTGTAATTCAGCCGTACGCTCAGCCACACGACGCTCCAGACTCTCGTTCAGCTCCCGAACACCGCGCTCTTTTTCCTCTAACAGTTGTAGAGTTTTAATACGCTCCGTCACGTCACGGCTATAGGAAAAAATACCGTAAATACGTCCATCACCAGCGCGCAATGGACCTTTGACTGTATCGAAGACGCGCATTCCACTGTCCTCACAAACTACAACTTCACGGGGGTCATGAACTTCTAGCCCATCCATGGCCCGTGTTTCATTGTCTTCCTGCGCAGACTCATTGCCTTGGTCATATACCTTGTTGCCGCCGAGAAGGCGCACATCCTCGGCACACATCCCTACCATCTCCTGCGGACTGTGACCATACGCATGCGCAAAAGCCCTGTTCACGAGTAAAAAACGCCCCCCTTTATCCTTAGCATATATTCTGTCGGGCGTTGCATCGATAATTGCCTGCAACAATTCACGATTACGCTCTGCCTCCTGCTGAGCCAGGACCTGCGCAGTTACATCCTGCACCGTCCCCACCGAACGCACCGGCCTTCCCTGATCGTCATAATCAGTCTGGCAATTCTCGACGACGTACTTTATTTCACCGCTTTTCATCAATAAGCGGTGACTGATCTGATAAGGCTGTTTACTGATCAAAGAGTTTTGATAAGCAGCATTGACTGCATCTCTGTCATCAGGATGTATCGCTTGCAGAAAGGACTCATAGGAAGCGGAAAACACCCGCTGATCAACCTCAAACATGCGATAGATCTCATCTGACCAATAGAGGCGGTTTTTAAACAGGTCTAACTCCCAATTACCAATACGGGCAATATGCTGCGCCTCATTCAGGCGGCGCTCACTGACAAGCAGTTCCTGTGTCCTGGCCTCCACGGTCTGTTCCAGATTCTCGCGTGCTGTGCGTAGCATGCGTTCCGTCTTACGTAATTCGCTGACATCGCGCAGAATAGCCGTCAGATAGATCTTGCCGTTCAGCGTCGATTTCGAGATCGAGGCCTCGATGGGGAATTCATTGCCATCAGAGCGCAGACCGAAAATCTCTGCTCGGTCCATCATACGCCGTCCGCCCTCCCCTCCCCGGGAGAACTGTTCTATATAGAATCGATGGCTGTCTCGGTATCGCTCCGGCAACAACGTATCCAGTGGCTTGCCCAGCATCTCGTCTTTGCTGATCCCGAAAATCTCCTCTGCCATGCTGTTAAACAACTCGATCTCACTCGCCTCGTTAACGACAATAATGCCATCCATGGCTGACTGAAAAACATTTTGATAGCGCAACTGCGCCTCAGACTCTTTGGCAAGAGCCGTTTGACGGGCATCGAGCATAGCGTTAAATGCCAGAGACAGGTGACCCAGTTCGTCCTGCGACATCGCCGGGACACGTGCGTGAATATCGCCAAACGTATGTGATTTTATAGTGGATGAGAACTCTTCAACTGGCTTCAAAACCAGCGAATTCACCATATAGAGTGCAGCCAATAAAATACCGGACAATAACAATAGCATCCAGAATGTGACAGAGGCGGCGTGTCCACGAAAGCGTATTTCATGTTCCGCGGTATCCATGACCAACAAAAGTGTACCGGTTTCCATCAAGGTTCCACTTATCAATGGATTGCGAATCATCAATGGCCTGGCCAAGGCGATCACAGAGTCCGACAGTGATACGGAAATGGAATCCTTACGTGTTCTGCTCACTTCCCGCAATACAGAGACCTCTTTGCCTTCAGTCAATTGAGCCACCGGTTTACCAACGAGCTGGATATGATTACTGGCAAAGACCGTGTCCTGATGACCGGAAACAATAATAATTGTCTTAACCTTACGATCACCGCCCAGCGCCAATACCTGACGCTGTAACTCACTTTGTCGACTGGTCGTCTCCACCGCGTAGGACAGCACATTGAGAAGCTGGGTGCCTTCATGCATGAGGTGCTCGCGGTATTCCCCCCTGATCATTGACATGATGGCGAGCGTCCCAACCAAGCCTAGCAACAGACCAACGGCCAGCAGAGGCCAGATCACCTTGGCTCTTAAAGTTGCTGGCTCCGGTAATATTGCCACTATTTCACGCCTTTTAGGAAATAATCACTGTAATACCTATGTTCCGGGGTCAAGGAAACCGGTATGCCAATGGCATCCAGGGATTCACGGTTGTTCTTTATAGCGTTTTCTAACACGCCACCGGTAGCAAAGAACTTTTCCTGCTCTTCGACAAAGACCAGGCGTATCCCGCGCATCAGACCATCAACGGTTTGTGCATCGACACCGACATACTTGGCCATCATCTCATGCGCCGGGCGCGGATGTTCGCGCCAATAATGTTGCGCACGGGAAAAGGCCCTGACAAAGGCAGCAATATCTTTTTTCCGTTCCAGTAAAAACTTTTTGTCGAAGGCCAGCACATCAACTATTGAATCTGCCGCCTGACTGCTGTCAAAAATTTTATTGATACCGGGATATTGCTGCAGCTTGAACGATAACGGCGGGTAGACGATGACCGCATCGACTTCTGCGTGTTGCATACTATCGACCATTTCACCCTGCGCCAGCGGGACCAGTTTCACATCGCTCAAACCAAGTCCAGCCTGGCGCAGCGCCTCGTAGATCAGGGTTACGTCGACAGTCGCCGGCTCCACGGCAACGCGCCTGCCCTTAAGATCGGCGACATGCTTGATGCCATTTCGGGCAAGAATCATGTCCCCGCCGTGGGAAACATTGGTCACCCAGACAGCTTGGGAAAAACGTTCGGAATGTGTGTGACTTAGCAACAGTTCGACAATGGTTGTACCCCAACCATCCACTTGCCCCCGCTCATAGGCACGACTGGAATCCCCCAGGGATAGAAAATCCACCAATTCGACACTCACTCCCTCTTCCTCGAAGTAGCCCAGTTCCTCAGCCAGATGTAAAAATACATAACCTGGCCAGGGATTAAGTGCAAAGCGAATCGGTTCTACAGGTTTGGCGCAGCCGGAAAGTACCAAAAGCGAAAACAGCATGAGTGCTTTATGTTTAAAGCACGCGCGAGTGACCATGAGCGATCGTCCCTTTATTGCTGGATACCAGTAGGTTCTATCGAAATACATCGAGAGAATTTCAGCGATTTAAAACTATTTAACAATTATTCCGATTCCTGTACGGGTGATATGATACCGGCCACGCCCTGCGACCTACCGCTATCGAGCACCAAACCATAGGCGGGCCTTACCGCGCACATGTAAACCTTACATCAATCAATTTTTTTCACCGTGTTAATGGCCTACGTCCCTGCGTGCACACCTGGCCTTTCTTGGTTGTATCATCACCGTCTCTGTGTTGATCATCGCCGGATGCGTCCTGCTCTTTTTCCTCACCGAATTTTTCGCCTATCGTGCTATCACCCACGCCAAAGAGACTCAATGATCTCCTTATCTCCTGATCTCCCGTCGTTTAACGCATACAGTGTTCTCGACCTGGGTGTACTAAAACCCCTTTAAAACAACAACTATCCTGCTTCATGTGAGCGCGTAACCTCGCAAGATCTTCATCACGTTTTCAGGGAATCGACCGATAAGAAACTGATACTGAAATGGTGAAGAATCAACTCGATCGATGGAGTTTAAAATATGGAAATGCGTCGAAAAATCAATTGGTTTACAGTGCCAATCCTTTTGATGTGCATTAGTATTTCTGCTACTACCCTGGGCAATGAGCCCCCCTCTATACGCTTTGGCGTAATGTCTCTGGCACAACCGGCGCGGGTCTATGAACAGTGGACACCGATGGCCAACTATCTGGAAGAGAAGACCGGAAAAAAGGTGGAGCTTGTCGTTCCGCGTGGCTTCGCTAAAATCAAGGAGGCCATCGAAAATGACGAAGTGGACATTTTCTTCAGCAACTCCTACGTCTTTTATCGTTTGCTACGAGAAGGTAAAGCAAAACCCGTGGCACAGATGTTAAACATCGACGACAGGATCTACAGCAATAGCGACATATTCGTGCGCAGCGACAGCGGCATCAAAACTATGGCCGACCTGAAAGGAAAAAAGTTCGCCTTCGTCAGCCCCATGGGGGCAGGTGGATATCTCGCACCCAAGGCCTTACTGCAGAAAAACGGCATTGATACCACGGTCGAAATGTCCGAATCATTTACAAAAAACCTGTCAAACTCAATCCATCAGGTCATACTCAAGGACGTGGACGGCGCCACTATGTGTGGTGTCAATTATCGCCTCATGCAACGCAAGATCGATACCGGTGAATTGACTATCATTGCAAAAAGCGATGACTATCCTGAAAATGTCATCGGTGCGCGGGCCAGCCTCGGTACCGATAGTATCGAAAAACTGAAAGCGGCGATACTTACCATGCGCGATGATACTAAAGGAAAGGAAATTCTTTTGGCCATGGAATCCAGCAAGATCCGCAATTTTGTTGCATACGACCCTGCCATAGAAAAGGTTATCGAGAAACTCCTGACAGAAGCCCACATCGAATCAAAATAGTATACGTATGAAACTGGGATTGCAGGGTAAACTTTCAATCAGCCTTGTCATACTTTTAGGATCCAGTCTATTCCTCCTGGGCTACCTGTTGGTCCAGGAGGCAGACAAACACTTCCAGGACTACGCTCTGGAACAAGCCAAGTTGCAGGCCAGAACCCTGGCGGGTGGAAGCCTGGACGCGCTCGTTAGCTACGACTATGAATTACTGGAACGGTGGGTGGCATCATCTCTGGTTACCGATCAGTATGCGTACGCTGGATTGGTTCGCGTGGATGGCACCGTGCTGACCCATACTAATCTTGACCTAATTGGAAAATATCTGCCGACCACGGATGGCGGACAAGGTATCGTTGTCAGAAGAAGCATCTATCAAAATCAAATCGTTCAAGAAGTTATTCATCCAGCCATATTGAATGGCCAACTTTTGGCCAATGCACACATCGCGTACTTTATTCGCGAACACAACCTATTTTCCAATAACTCCATCCTACTTATAGCAGCGCTTGTTTTCGTGACATTTCTGGTACTAATCATAAGCACCAACTTTCTCACCTACCGATTCATCCACCCAATAAAATTATTGACGGAATCAATAAACTCTCAACAAAGCGAATTAAAACCACTCCTACAAAATCAGCTCGTCACACGCAGGGACGAAGTTGGAGAACTGGGGAGAGCCTACAATGCCATGACAGAGCGGCTGCAAAACCACCTATATGAACTGAACCAATCCAGAGTAACGTTGACTCTGGAGATTGAAACCCGAAAACAGGCACAAAGAGATTTGGAGACAGCCCGCGATCGTGCCATCAAGGCCAGCGAGGCAAAGGATATTTTCCTGGCTACTATGAGCCATGAATTACGCACCCCGCTCAACGCCATCATAGGCTATTGCGAACTTCTACAAGAAGAGTTCAATGAAAAAGGCTTACTCGAATACCTTCAAGATTTGCAAACTATAGACAATTCCGGAAAACACCTTCTAAACATAATAAATGACATCCTCGATCTTACCAGTATCGAATCTGGATCACACAATCTCTACATAACTCGCTTTTCAGTTTGTCCAATCCTGCAGGAAATGGCGAACTCAACCCGGCCACTCGTCGAAAAAAACGGCAACACCTTAAGCATAGAGTGCCCTGACTCCCTTGGCGACATTGAATCAGACAAAGTCCGGCTTAAACAAATATTTTACAATCTGATTGGCAACGCCTGTAAGTTCACACAACAGGGCCACATTACCATCACCGCCGATATATCAATCGACGACAACGTTGAAATGTTTATCTTTACCATAGCTGATACAGGAATCGGCTTCGATGAGCGTGATCAGCATAAGATTTTTCAGGCCTTCTACCAAAGCGACAATGGCTACAGCCGTAAAATGGGCGGCACCGGTCTTGGACTGGCAATCAGTCATAGTTACTGCGTTTTACTGGGTGGCTCCATCGAAGTATTCAGCCAGCCAAATCAAGGCACAACCTTTGTAGTAAAAATTCCAGCCAACGCCACTTCGTCAGAAAAAAGTCAGATGACACATAACCACACCCGATAAAACCAGGTACGACAGATAACCCCAACAATTGCGACCAGGCTTTTAACAAAGAATATTTTTTATACTCAAGGACACCTGACTGCTAGTGAAAAATGACGACCACTACCAGCTCAGTGAACCTCAGCACATACCCAACACCAGTTTGTTCTTATCCTGCCCGATCAACGACATCGACTGGATTGCAGTCATACCAGAAGTAAAAACCCACTGACAAACACCGCCCAGCCCGACAACTGTTTTCCGAAACGGAAGAATATATTATAAAGCGCCACCCCTCTCTGTTGTTCTGCGATTCGACTGCCACGAAGTCCAGCGAAGCAAGAATTGACAAATTCACAGCACACCAAATCCGCATTACAAATCAGGACAGGCTAAAGTTTGCAGGAATTTTAACAGGAACACACGACCGGCTATCGCCGGTCGTGTATCGAGGCAGTATCAGGGATTACCGTTGACTGCCAGCCAGAACGGGAAGGAAGCAATCTTGTATTCGGCCGCAACTTCCAGTTTGGCAGTATCCACCACCACCAATTTGTCTTCAGCGGTAACCACCGTGTAGAGCCAGCGACCATCCATACTGGTACGCACGCCGTGCGGACCGAAACCGACTTTGATCTTTTTAATGACCTCCAGCGTGTCGGCATCGATGACAGTAACCACGTCATCGGCGATGGCGCCGGTATAAACGCGCTTACCATCAACGCTGACATCAATGCCGGCATGGCCTTGACCGACCTCGATGATCTTTTCCATTTTGCCATTGGCAAGATCTAGCACACCGACCGTATTGGAGGTATCGCGGATAAAGGCCTTTTTACCGTCTTTGGACAGATCCAGATTGTGCGGTGCGGGTAGACCGGGTGTGGGGATAACCTTGCTCACCTTGCGCGTGGCGGTATCGATAACACCCAGACCGGCGCCGCCCTGCAGGGTCACATAGGCCAGTTTGCCATTGTCGCTGAAACGGACATTGTGCGGCATCTCCTCGGTCTTGATGGTGGCGACATTCTTATAATTGGTCAGATCCACCACACTGATGGATGCCTCGCCCTCATTGGCAACATAGGCCTCTTTGCCATCAGGCGATATCTTGACCCCCTTGGAGGCCATACCCACCTTGATCTCGGCCAGGCGTTCATGGCTATGGGTATCGAATACATACAAGGTGGTCATCTTGGGGCTGGTGACCACCATGCGCTTGCCATCCGGGGTGATGGAGTTGTACAACATGGCAGCCTCGCCCTTCCAGGTTTTTTGCCCGTCGAACTGCGACAGCTCACCGGAATCACGTAAGGTCAAAAAAATATCCTCGGGAAACATCGCTTCGGCCTGGGCATTGGCAAGCGTGCCGGCGCCGACGGCAAAGAGTAAGGTCAATACAGCACCGCGTTTGTTCATCATACGATTTTGCTCCTAAAAGTAACTATGGATTTAACGACTACGAATAAAACATGTGTTGCAGCAAGGCCTCGACACTCTCCGCCTTCATATCTGCGCTATAGAGCACCAACACCGACAAGTCCTGCCGTGGTGTCACTACCCGCCAGGAGAACTCCGCGGCTTTGCCGTTATCCTGTTCAGCAAACGCGGTGGTTGCCCCCTGGTGTATAAACAGATGCACCTCGCCACGACGGGCACCGGCAATTTGCAGATGCACGGTATCCAACCCCTCGATGTGGCAGCGCTTGCTCATCAACAGCGTCATCTCCGGTAGTGGCAAAGCAATGCTGAGTGCGCTTGCCACTTCATCCATGGACACAGATACGCCCTGCGCGTGACGATCTGCGGCGGCAATGTCTTCCATGGCGGCTGATACTAGCGAGCCGTGGTCCAACAAGGCGCGCAATAGCAATGAGACCAAGACCACACCCGCCACGGCGCCCCAACGAAGCACATTCCACGGCTTATGAGAGTTTCGTTGCTGTAATTGCCAGTTACCCTGCACGGTCGCCAGCAGATCCGCCGGTGGTTGCGGCCGGTTCAGTTGTCTTCCTATGGATTCTTTATCCATCGCTTGTCATCTCCATTTTGTAGCGTTCAAAGTTGACTACTTTGTCATCGCCAGCGACCATCAATTTCTGCAAGACCTCACGCGCACGCGCCAGACGACTCATAACCGTGCCGATCGGAACATTGAGCGACTCGCTAATCTCCTGATAGCTGAAACCGTGCAGATGAAAAAGCAGGAATACCTCGCGCTGCCCAGTGGAGATCGTGGCCATAGCCCGGTAAATATCCAAAAGATGGTGGGGCTCGCCGGCGACATGCTCATCGCTCAAAAGGGCCAACTGCTGAACAGTCTCCGCATGGCGATAGTTGCAACGATATTCGCGATAGATGACACGTCGCAGGATGGTCAACAACCACGCCAGGGCCTTGTCGCTCTCGCGCAAAGAATCCACCGCAGACCAGGCCTGGAAAAAGGCCTCCTGCACCATTTCAGCCGCAAGATCCTTGTTGCCGGTCATCCACAGGGCGTGNNTTACCAGACCCTTTCGAATCAAATGGTTATAATAAAAACGAAACAGGGAGGAATGGTAAATAAAACGAAACGGGTTATATCCACGAAGAAAGGAGTCTGTCATGCCTACCAATAGAAACTGTCCCAGAAATTCCCTTCTCTGCAATCTTTTTACTCGCAACTGCCGAACCCTGAGCCAGATGCACGGCGCCATGGTCTACAGCAGCCAATTGGAATTGCATGGTGATGTGCCCCTGGTATTCGACACCGAGGCCTACGATACCGACAATATCCACGACGTAGTTACCACCCCCAGCGAATCCTTTCAAACCTCTCGTTTTATCGTGCCTAGAGGATTCTGTTGGGCCAAAATGGAGGCTAGAGCAGTGGTTCGACACACCCAATTTCTCGAAAACTACATCGCCTTTCGCAAAAATTGGGAAGATGGACCGGACATTGGCTATGGTGATTGGAAAATCGCATTCCCAACACGAGGCGCCACTGAACCACCGAGTTTTCCAGCCACATTCTATTTACAAACACCCTGGCTAGCCGTAAAACCCGGTGATGTATTTGATCTCTGGATCAACGATGCCGGTGATACAGCGGGTTGGGTGGTCGGTGGCCATAACGGCACGTGGTGGGCTATCGAACTGCGCTAGTCAGAGTTTTAGGGCAAACACGCAAAGAGATCAGCGTATCAGTGGCTATTCAGGCACAGGCACGCTGGTCCTGTCTACCACCCTTCGCATGACGAAGCTGGAGTGGACACCGCTGACCCCCTCGATGCGGGTGATGCGATTGAGCAGCAGATCCTGATAGGCGTTCATGTCCTTGACCACCAGTTTGAGTTGATAATCGGCATCCTGTCCGGTGATCAGCAGGCACTCCAGGACCTCGGGCAGGGCGCGGATACTGCGCTCGAAATTCTCGAAGCGCTCCGGGGTGTGGCGGTCCATGGAGATGTGCACCAGTACCGTCAGGCTCAGGCCGAGTTTTTGTTCATCCACCAGGGCGCGATAGGCGGTGATCAAGCCGGCCTCTTCCAGGGCACGCACCCGGCGCAGGCACGGAGAGGGCGACAGGCCAATGCGGTCGGCCAGCTCCTGATTACTCAGGCGGCCGTTCTCCTGTAGCAAGGTCAGAATCTGGCGGTCGTAACGGTCTAAGGTATCCATAACGGCAATTGAAGCATATTATTGCCGTCTTCACCATTATTTTAGTATTTCATGCCCTAATCAACCTAATCCACTAGTGTTTTCGCACGGAAATTGCGCCGGTTTTGGCGTATTCTTTCATACGTCGCCACAAGTGACACCTGGGGAAGGGCCCACAAGGCCCGCCCCCACAACCCTATACCCCAAAAGGGTTCGCGGTCTGGCCATGCCGGTTTGGGTGGCCCCATATTACCGAGAGAGGACAATAGCGTGCACTTCAATCACCAGAAATACCAGGCAACCCGGCCCATCCAGCTGCCCGACCGGCATTGGCCCAACCGCACCATCGAACGCGCCCCCATCTGGGCCAGTGTCGATCTGCGCGATGGCAATCAGGCCCTGCTCGAACCCATGTCGGTGGAGCAGAAGCAGGCCTTGTGGCAGTTGCTGGTAAAACTGGGATTCAAGGAGATCGAGGTCGGCTTCCCCTCCGCCTCTCAGCCCGACTACGACTTCGTGCGCTGGCTGATCGAGGCCAGACAAATCCCTGACGATGTCACTGTGCAGGTGTTGGTGCAGGCGCGCGAGGATTTGATCGTGCGCACCTTCGAGGCCTTGCAGGGGGCCAGACAGGCCATTGTGCACGTCTATAACTCCACCTCCACCGTGCAACGTGAACGGGTATTCAACAAGTCCCGTGACGAGATCACCGCCATTGCCGTGCAAGGGGCGCGCTGGTTACAACGCGAGGCGGCGCGTTATCCGCAGACACAGTGGCGTTTCGAATACTCTCCGGAGAGTTTTACCAGCACCGAGACCGACTACGCCGTCGAGGTATGTAATGCGGTCATCGATGTCTGGCAACCCACGCCATCAAACCCGTGCATCATCAATCTGCCCGCCACCGTGGAAAACAGCACCGCCAATGTCTTTGCCGACCAGGTGGAGTATTTCTGCCGCCACGTCGTGCACCGTGACAACATTATCGTTTCCGTGCACACCCATAACGACCGTGGCGGCGCGGTCGCCACCGCGGAGATGGCCTTGTTGGCCGGCGCCGATCGCGTCGAGGGCACCTTGCTGGGCAACGGCGAGCGCACCGGCAATATGGACGTAGTCACCCTGGCCATGAATCTCTACAGCCAGGGGGTGGACCCGCAGTTGGATATCTCCAACCCCGACGAGATCATCCAGGTCTATAGTCAGTGCACGCAAATGCCTGTACACCCGCGCCACCCGTGGATCGGTGAACTGGTATATACCGCCTTCTCCGGCAGCCACCAGGACGCCATCCGCAAATGTCTGAAGCAGCAGCAGGCCGATGAGCCCTGGCAGGTGGCCTACCTGCCCATCGACCCGCGCGACATCGGCCGCGATTATCAGGCCATCATCCGTGTCAACAGCCAGTCGGGCAAAGGCGGCATCGCCTTCGTCCTGGAACGGGATTACGGCCTGCAACTGCCGCGCTGGATGCAGATCGAACTGGCGCGCGTGGTCCAGAAAGAGAGCGAACGCCGGCAGGGTGAGGTGGACAGTGCGACCATATACCAGTTATTCCTCGATCACTTCGTGCAAACCAACCCCATCCAGTTGATCAATTATCACCTGGATCGCAACGGCCACGACCATATCGAGGTGCAACTGCAGAACGGTGAGCACACGGTGAGTTTGCAGGGGGAAGGTGACGGTGCCATTGCCGCCTTTGTCCATGCCTGTGAAGGCTATCTGGGCCAGTCCATCCATGTGGTCGACTACAACGAACACGCCGTCAGCGAAGGCACCGATGCCCCGGCTGCTTGCTATATACAGCTCAACATCGACGGCCAGCGCCACTGCGGCGTCGCCCTGGACCAGGATACGCTGGGCGCCTCGCTACGTGCGGTATTGTCGGCCATCAATGTTGCCGCGGCAGGCAAGGCGCAAGCGGCGTAAGCCATCGAAACAGCCGAGTTTGGATTCATTCAAGAAATGATCATTGCCGGTTTGTGTCGCCGGTCATGACCTTAGGTCTTGCACCACCGGGAGCCTGGTTGGGATAATTTCACCTTCGATCAGGTTAGAGCCGTCAAACCAACCATGACAGTTTCCACTGCCAAAGCCTCCCTAAATTCCCATTCACCCTTCATGATCGGCAACTGGCTGGTAGACCCGCGCAGCCTGACCCTCGACGATGGCGAATCCCAAGTCAAGCTTGAACCTAAGGTGATGGATGTCCTGGTCTATCTGGCACAACGTCCTGGCCAGGTAATAAGTCGACAAGAATTGGAATCGCAGGTCTGGCATGGCACCGTGGTCAGCTACCACGCCCTTAGCCACACCATGCTGAAACTGCGTAAGGCCTTCGACGACGACCCCAAGCAGGCACGCATCGTCGAGACTTTGTCCAAGCGCGGTTACCGATTGATTGCTGCGGTCAACCCAGCCACAACCAACAGCGAATACCTCGCTTTACCGGTAAAACAAAGGCAATTCGATTTGGCATACACCTTAACGTCCATCGTGTTGGCGGTCGTGGCGCTCACTTGGCTACTGACCCAGGGTATCACCCGGAATACACAGGAGAACACAAGTTCGACTATCTCCCT
>DKAX01000165.1 GCA_002450975.1 Proteobacteria bacterium UBA6915 | reverse complement strand
AACACCAACACATACAAAACCCAATTCGACTTGCGTCCCGGTTCCTTAGGTTTTCCGGAAGATGCCGTCTTGGCGGAAACCTTTTTGTCCGTAGTTTTCACTTTCTGGGAATCGACTGCTGTGGGTTCCTTGGCAGCGGATAATGTTGAGGATTGGTTGTTCTCGGAACCGGACATGAGCGCCTCATTGCTGATCTGAGCCAGGATCAGGCAGGTGTTGGATGATGGTTTCTATTATAGACTCGTCCGAGGGCAGACGGGAAACCCAGCTTTGTCTGCTAAACCCGTTTTGGGTCGCATATTCGGCTATACGCCAACTGACTACCAATAATTGGCAATCCAGCAAACAACCTAGCTGCTCGGGACTTGCCAGGTGTAAAAGGTTGGTCAATGCCTCGTTACTGGTTACCACAACAACATCCACATCACCATTGCGTGCCAAAGTAAAAAATTCCGTACCATCCGTAGACGGCGCAATACGCCGATAACACTCGGCGTAATCCACCTGTGCACCACGTTCGCGCAAGGTTTCAGCCAGGAGTTCGCGCCCACCCTGTCCGCGAAAAATCACCACCCGTTGCCCGGCGATGTTTTTCAGGACATCCAAGGCCAGCAGTGCCTCACTATTAAATTGTTCGACGGGCAGGATATCCGCCGGGTGACCATGATCCGTCAAAGAACGCGCCGTGGCCTTTCCGACAGCGGCGATTTTCAGATTTTGGGGCAAGGACCGCCGGGATTGAATAGCGGAAAATCCATGTTCGACGGCGTTGGCACTAATAAATATAGCCAGGTGGTAATAATCCAGTCGATCAATAATATGGTTCAGGGAAGGCGAATCCCCAATCGGCTCAATGGCCAATAGAGGCAGGCGAACGACGCGTGCACCTTTACGCTGCAGAGATTGAATGAGATTTTGGGCCTGATGCTCAGGGCGAGTAACGACTACCGTTACGCCGTGCAGATCAGCCCCGGGCATAGACCTCTTTCAAAATCGCGTCGGCGCCCTGAGAAAGCAAATCATCGGCTATCACCTGTCCCAACTCAATGGCATCTTCCGGTTTACCACTGATGCTGGCGCGAATCACCTGCTTACCATCGGGACGACCAACTAAAGCATGCATGACCATCACACCGTGATCGATAGTGGCGTAACCCGCGATAGGCACCTGGCATCCACCCTCCAGACGGGCATTCATGGCGCGTTCGGCAAAAACACAGGTTGCCGTAATCTGGTGGTTCAGGGGGGCAATCAAACGGTGGATGCGCTCATCATCAACCCGGCATTCGATACCCACAGCACCTTGACCCACGGCGGGCAGGCTGACGGTGGGTTCCAGAAACTGGGTAATGCGCTGTTGGAACTCAAGCCGAATCAATCCGGCGGCGGCCAGGATAATGGCATCGTATTGACCATCATCAAGTTTTTGTAAGCGTGAATTTACATTTCCACGCAGATCTAATATCTGGAGATCGGGACGCATGGCGCGTAACTGGCATTGGCGGCGCAGGCTGGAGGTACCAACCCTGGCCCCCTGAGGCAGCTCTTCCAGGGTTTTATAGGTGTTAGAGACAAAGGCATCGCGCGGATCTTCACGCTGACAAATTACCGCCAGGTGCAAGCCTTCGGGAAATTCGACCGGAACATCTTTCATGGAGTGTACGGCGATGTCAGCCTCGCCATTCAACATACCCACCTCTAACTCTTTGACAAACAAGCCTTTTCCGCCCACCTTGGCCAGGGGGGTATCAAGTATTTTGTCGCCCTGGGTGGACATCTTTATCAATTCGACCTGTAAGCCAGGATGAAAGGCTTGCAACTGGGCTTTGACGAATTCCGCCTGCCACAGGGCCAGGGGACTTTTTCGGGTGGCGATACGAACTACATTGTCTGACATGGTAGGGCCTGATTCCGCTAGAAAACGACAAGAAAGGGGCAATCCTAAGGGCTTGTCCGCAGCTGTGCAAGGTTCAAGGACGTTTCCTCAGTAAAAACCCGGTAAAATAATGTGAATAGACCATCCCTTCAGGGGCTAATTCTGCTAGAATGCGCGGTTTCGTCCGCCCGGCCTACCGCCATGCAGTACTTGCGGACAACAATGAACCTAACGCTTTAATCAATCAGGAACTTTGAGTTATGCATAACGGTACCAGTATTACCCAGTTCATCATCGAAGAGCAGCGCCGCATTAAAGGTGCCTCCGGTGATTTCACCTCACTGCTCAATGATATCGTCACCGCGTGTAAAGTCATCTCCGGCGCCGTGAATAAAGGTGCGCTGATCGGCGTTCTGGGCAGCGCCGAGAGCGAAAACGTGCAAGGTGAAACCCAGAAGAAGTTGGACGTCATCAGTAATGACGTCTTCATCAAATCCAATGAATGGGCCGGCCACTTGGCGGGTATGGCGTCTGAAGAGATGGACGACGTGTATAAAATCCCCAGCCAATATCCCAAAGGAAAATACCTGTTGGTATTCGATCCTCTGGACGGTTCTTCTAACATCGACGTCAACATTTCCGTCGGCACCATTTTCTCTATCTTGCGTGCACCGGAGGGCGTCACCGATGCCAAGGCCGAAGACTTTTTGCAGCCCGGCACCCAACAGGTTTGTGCGGGTTTCGCACTGTACGGTCCCTCCACCATCATGGTGCTGACTACTGGTAACGGCGTGAATGGTTTTACCTTGGATCAAAGCATTGGTGAGTTTGTCCTTACTCACCCTAATATGAAAATCCCGGCAGACACCTCTGAGTTCGCCATCAACGCCTCCAATCAACGTTTCTGGGAAGCCCCGGTACAGCGTTATGTGGAAGAGTGTCTGGCCGGCAAGACAGGCCCCCGCGGTCGAAACTTCAACATGCGTTGGGTTGCTTCCATGGTGGCTGAGGTCTATCGCATTCTGACCCGTGGCGGCATCTTTATGTACCCCAAAGACACCAAAGATCCCGGCAAAGCGGGCAAACTTCGCTTGATGTACGAAGCAAACCCCATGTCCTTCATCGTGGAACAGGCCGGCGGCGCCAGCTCGACAGGCAGGGAACGCATCATGGATCTGCAACCGGAAGGCCTGCACCAACGTGTGCCTGTTATTCTCGGCTCCAAGAACGAAGTGGAAAAAGTGGTTTCTTACCACAAATAAAAAAGGGGGCTTTCGCCCCCTTTTCTTTTACCTGCATCTCTATCCCAGCCGACTAAACATCCAGGTTGCCGACAGANNGCATTCAAGGTGGTCTCCCACAACTGATCCGGATTCATCTCCCCCAGACCTTTATAACGTTGAATAGTCTGACCGCGCTTGGCCTCATCCAACAACCAGTTCAAGGCCTGAGAAAAACCGGTTACCGGTTGTTTACGTTCACCCCGTTGCACGAAAGCGGTCTCACCCAACAGACCTTCCAGCTGCTTACCCAAGGCACACAGCGACTGATATTCACCGGAGGCGAAAAACTCCCGACCCATCAAATGTACCGTGTCCACTGCGTGGGACACCTGAGTGACGCTGGCCTGAAATCCGCCAAAAGCGGGATCTTCCACCACCGAGATGTGGTATTTCTTTTTCAGCTGGTCATCGTTATTTAAACGCTCAGCCAGTTGATCAAACCAGGCCTGGGTTTTTTCCCGGTTCTCTAAATCATCCGCCTTGAACTCCGGCATATATACCACCCGGGTCAAAACCGCCTCATGGAAACGACGTGACAAGCGCTTGATGGTTGCCATCACCTGCAAATAGCTGGTCGCCAACTGCTCCAGGGCCTGATCGGAAATTGGGGGTGCCTCGGTATTTACATGTAACTTGGCATTTTCCAACGCGGTTTGCAGCAGGTAGCGGTCCAATTCGCCGTCATCCTTGATGTAGCGCTCCTGTTTGCCCTTTTTCACCTTATACAGAGGTGGCTGCGCAATGTAGATGTGACCGCGCTCGATCAATTCAGGCATCTGACGATAGAAGAAGGTCA
>DKAX01000054.1 GCA_002450975.1 Proteobacteria bacterium UBA6915 | reverse complement strand
AGGACCTTGTCGCCAACCTTGACGGCCAGGGCGCGAACGTCACCGTTGTCCAGCGGTTTGCCATTACCTACGGCGACGATTTCGCCCTGAGCGGGCTTCTCGGCAGCGGAATCGGGAATGACGATACCACCGGCAGAGGTACGTTCCTCAGCCATGCGACGGACAATGACGCGGTCGTGTAAAGGACGGATCTTCATGGTTGACTCTTCTCCTAAAATGTTGAGCACGCCCCTACTAATGTAGGGTCTTTAAAGATGACGGGGGAGTGTTAGCACTCTCCCTTAGTGGTTGCTAATAATAATGACGGGAATAGCAATTTCAAGGGTTGGCCGGGATTTTTTCCCCGCCGAAGACGAATTAGGGAGGTTTTCAGCGCGAATTTGGGGCTATACGGGCAACAAACTGCCCGTAAAAGCTGTATCCCGCTGATTTTCAAGTTTTTTCATTGGTACGAACGGCCTGGCCACGGCCGGGCACCGATTCTATATATATGGGTGTCTTGCAAGACAGGTGTTGCTATGGGGTAAAAGTCTTTGCGCGCCCCTCCCAGAGAAATCTCTGGCCGGCGTTTCGACAACCGAGGTGCGCTGGCTCGACAGCTATTGCCTTGTCAGACTAAAACAATCACGGCATTAAGAGGCGATCCCACCTTCGCCATCCGTTGATTCTGTTGTACGCGGGCATAAACAGCAACCATCTAGTTTCTTTTCCAACGCTCGAGCCGCGGAATTCCGCGGGTCAACAGCCAGGCCAACAAACCATTCATACCATCTTTCTTCATTTCCTCTATGCAATATTTTTGAAATTTTTCAGCGCTGTCCACTTCCGGCGGACTGAGAAACTTGCCGTTCTCATAACACATGGAACAATACTTTTCATTGATTGACCCATCGGCGTTTGACCCGCCGCCATTCTTGTCTTTCTTCATGGGATAACCGCAACTTTGGCAGAATTTATTCATATATCCTCCTTTGAGGTAATCAGTTAAATTTCGCGACCGACAGTAATCAAAAAACTCCAGCGCCGATACAGGTCCTCAGTACAAACCACGCTTTGCTTTGCTGCAATTGTTATCAGTCTCCAGACTTTACAGCTGACTGTCGCTTTTCTGATCGATGACAGGAACGCCCATAGGGCCCCAGATTGGTCGCTAACAAATATAAACGCGAATAAAAATAGACCAGCCACATAGGCAACATTGTAAAAGCGCGCAAAACGAGGGTACTGACAAAGGCGCGTAACAAGCGCGGATAACGGGCGACCAAAGCCATTTTCCGAGCCAGCCCGACACGCCCCGCTCTACGCTGATGTTTCAACACGTTGAACCATAAATTAACGAACTTACCGGCCAGATAATAGACTAGGGCTATGATCGCCAGGGAAACGATCAAGCGTCGCCAGGTAATCTCTCCGCCCAGACCCAGCTCCTCCAGAAACAGCACACGCGTCAACAAGGATGACAAAGCCTGAATGATGTCAACCTTAAACATCCCCAGACCCCACAAGACTACAGCACATAAAGCCAACAGCGTTATCCACGCCAGCCAACACCAGATCGAACAGCCGATGTAAAAGACATGGGGCAGGCTGCTGCGCGCCGCCTTGAGTGTTTGTTCAATGCGTCTCTTACTGACCTGACGCCTGCAGCGCGCAAATTCCGGTGCACGATCATCACCCTGGCTGGCCGAGCCATAGGGATAGTCCTGGCTGTTGTCCCGGTAATGGCAATAGAGGTGTGACGGGATTTTTTCATTAGGATCAAAGTCGAACCAACGCTTTAGAAAAATTCCGCTATTGATATATCCCTGGCCCACAAGCGCATTGATCTCGATGTCGCCGAACGCGTCCAGGTCAGTGCGTACCTTGGCCAACTCCGCGGCCGAGTAGACTCGCGTTGAATCCCCCTTCTCGCGCTCACACACCTCCGGCGAGTCGATGCGGAATGCGGCCAGGCCGAGTAGTTCACGCGTGGAGTGCAGCTCATTGAGCGCCTTTGCCGCATGGCCTGTGGCGGACAGTTCGCACGCCAAACGCCCCAATCCCGCCGATACACGGTGACGCTCCAACAACATCTCCCGCGTCTGGCGTGCATCGTCGTCCATCAGAATAGACGCAATCCGTGGCACCATACCGATACGCCCGGTGGATACCCAGCGCTCGGGACCGGCAAGTTGTCCGGTGTCACTGGAAATGACGTAGTTGCAGTCCTCGTCCAACAGACCGACAACGCCAAGGTTGTCATAGACACCACCGTCTGTCAGACCCAACCGACTGACATGCAGATCATCGTAGAGTTGGGTAATCTGAAACGGCGCAAAAACCGGCGGGAAGTTGGCCGAGGCGGCAACCGCGTGGCATAGGGGAAATTCGGCCTGGTATTCACCGGCACTGGCATCCAGGGAGTCTGCCGAACGCACCAGATAGACGTCATTTACAAAGTCATACAGATCGTCGAGCAGACTCGCGTTCTTCAGCCGCACCAGCCAGCTCCCAACCTGGTCAGCATACTGGTGACAGATCGCACCCAATTTTTCCGCCAGCACCTGACTGTGTTGCGTCGCGCTCAAACCGGCACTCACGCCGACAAGATCTTTGGGTGGACGCAGATACCAGGCGGCGCGGCGCGCCAGGCGCAGCAGACCAAGCTTGCAATTCAGCAGTGCATGCAAACTGTCGCTACCGCTATCCAGACGGGGAAAATGTCCCTGCCAACTCTCCAACAGTCGTTGCCAGCGCTTTGGTAACTGTTCAAGCGAACCGCCAGTGAAACACCAGCCAATGCTGTCGCCCAATTGATAAGCCCTGTCAACTCCGGCGGCATTGCTCAGACCGATTTTTTGGTAGGCCTGATTGATACGGGTTTTTAATGTCTTAATGTCGGTGACATCGCCCTCATGCAGATAACCGTAATCCCACTCGCCCACCTCGGAACCTGAGAACCAAAAACGCGAGCCGCTATTGAGGGAAGTGGCGTTTAGTATAAGCTTGGTGAGTACCGAGCCTCTCTGCTGCACCTGCCCCTGATTATAGGAATCGATGTCGCCGATATCCTCCAGGTGTAATTCTTTACCCCCAGGATTGATCTTGATGTCGCGTAAAAAGATCAAGTCATGCTTGTGATCGATACCGGTCAATTCATCGATGGTCTCCTGGAAGATACACCGTTCATATAGCCGCGCCATAATGCGGCTCAGGTGGTCACCACTGGTAAAACCGCGACATATGTTGAATGGATTCATGAATAAACGGGCGCGTAAATTCTTTTGTATGCCGGTACATAAACGGCTCTCCAGGTCGTTTGCGATAAATTTGTACTGACCCGCACTCAAACGGCCATTGAACTGCGGTTTTTCAAACTCGCGCTTGAGTAACAAAGCATAGAGCGTGGCGACGATGGAGCCACCGGAGACAGCCGAGATCACCTCGACATAACGCAACAAATCGAGATCGGCCAGTCTGCGAAATACACCGACATGAAATAGCGAAGCGCGGAAACCACCACCGGCGAGGGCCAGACCCAGTTTAGCTCTTTTGACGGTTTCCCCCATGGCGGGTCTCCGGGCCGTTGATCGTTTGATGGCGAGAACGAATCAGGAACAACGAATATCGAATCACTTTTATCCGATAAACATACCATCCGCCCAAAACCAAGTACAGCCGGTTAAACCACAGGTCATGGACACTGTTACGCTGGCGCTAGCGACGCTCCGGCGGGATTTCACGCAATGGTGTGGCGAATCGCGTGTGTGCCTCTACATCAACCGGCCTGTGTTTTGTCTGGCTGCTTGCCGGATCGTGACCCAGGTAATTATTGCCCTTCCAGTTGTTGGCCGGACGTATGGGACGCGGCGCAAATCCGCCGCCGCAGTTGGGGCAAACGTTGTGCAATACATTATCGACGCAGCTCACGCAGAAGGTGCATTCATAGCTACAGATACGCGCCTCGATTGAATCTGGCGGTAAGGGTTTATTGCAATGTTCGCAGTTTGGTCTGAGTTCCAGCATAGACGTTCCTTGAATTTGTCGTGCGCTGTGTTCTTACTCTATCGCTGCCGCCTCCCAGGCATGGATGGCGTGCTTGCGAGTCTCACCCCAATGATAGCCGCCCAGGTGACCGCTGCTCTGTATCACCCGGTGACAGGGAATCAGGAAGGCGATCGGATTAGCCCCATTGGCCAGCCCCACCGCCCGCGCCGAGGCAGGTCGGCCGATGGCATTGGCTACCTGAGTATAGCTCGCCACACAACCCGGCGGTATCTGTAGCAATGCACGCCAGACACTGACCTGAAAATTGGTACCGCTGACAAAGAGCGACAGCGGTCTGTCCGGTAGATGTTGCCGACTAAACATCTGCTGAACCAACTGCGCGGTGCGAGTAAGATCTTCTCTGAAAACGGCTCGGGGCCAGAAAGCGTGCAAGTCCGACACATGCTGATCCGCCAAACTGTCATCCAGAAAGGCAAAACGGCAGATACCGCGCATTGTGGCGGCGATAAATGCCTGGCCGAATGGGGTATCGTGGATACCATATAACACGTCTACACCTTCACCGGCACGTTTGTATTCACCCGGGGTAACTGCATCCAGTTGGACAAAGTGGTCATACAACCGGGAGGCGCTGCTCAAACCCACATCCTGGGAGACCGTCAGCATAGAACGTGACTCACTCAACAGGCCTTTGGCCCGCTCCACGGTCAGAACCTGCAAATAGCGCTTTGGCGTCAGGCCGGCCCAGCGACTGAACATACGCTGGAAGTGATAGGGGCTGAGATGCAACTGGGCGGCCACCTCCTGGAGGTCAGGTTGCCGGTCGACATGGTCGGTGATAAAGCGTATCGCCCGCGCCATGCGTTGATAGTCAGATTCGAAGCTCACGCGCAGACTCCCAGGTGAAAACTTTAAAATACAAAGAACGCATCATCCATCGATTGGTTGCATGTGACGATTATCACCCTGACCACCACCACCGTCGACCCGGATCTTGCGCTTTGGCACTGGCCGGATTAGCGTTTTTCCGGGATACAGGGCAAATTACAGGTAAGAAGTTGCAGGAAAAACATACATTTGCCGAATAACCAATCTGGCTTTTCCATGACAACGCGCGATCTATATGCACTGCGGTACATAACTTGATTGTCTAGGAAGACAACTCAGGCAGACTACCATTTGACTAACCCGCCAATAATTCCTACGATGCGGACCTGATGTACCCTAAATAAGGAAGAAGAAAAATGAAATATGTGAAATATCTAGGCGTTGCCTTAATGCCACTAATCCCGCTAACCGGCTGCACCATCGAAGAAGAAGCCGGCCCTACCGTGGATGTGACCATTGATGGCACCCTCTACACCTTTAAGGATTGCGGCATCATTGCCCAGGACACCAACACCAAAATCAGCTGCCTGCAACACACCAGTGACGAGATGGACAACGCCAAGTTCACCAGACGCATCACCCTGACCAGCAGCGCAGCCGCCGGTGGCGAATTCATCGATTTTCAGTTGGTCGACATCCCCGATCCTTCCCTGATCGACTCACCCTACGGAATTGAATACGAGTGTGACACCGACACCAATTACGGCAGACCCTGCCTCTCCGGCACATTGACTCATGACGAGTCCGCAAAGTCTTTCGTCATCGACAATCTTGAGGTCGCCATGACTTATAACAAAACGGGGGAATTCGGCACTTTCGTGGCAGGCGCCACCCACCACATAGTCAGCGCCACGTTCAACTACGGTGACTTCAAGCATTACTAGCATGAAAGATTAGGTACCAGTATTAGGCCTGCAGAATCTAACCTGCGTAAGACGAAGTAGTGAAAAACCCCGCTCGTTAACCGCGGGGTTTTTTTATTTGCGTGAAGATAATGGCCCACCCAGCCCTAATCTCCGATTTATCTTTTTAATAGCGATTTCCCTCTTTCCGGCGTCTATACCATAAGTGCCTCGATCACTTACTTCCTGATGTTACAAAACACTAACGCCTCCAGTTGGTATCATCAATACGCACTGACTATCGCCACGCAAAGTTGACAGCGCCCCCGGATTGAACAGACCCGAGGACTAGGTGATCGTTGCCAGCCCGGCCCTTGATAACGCTTGCCACAACGACTCAAGGGATTTCACGTTTCATCTACTGTCTACCTACCTTCCCAGCACCTCGATAACCGGTTCATCGAGGATTTCCTTTTCATCTTTATAGACCCTTAAGGTGCCCGGCGCATCGTTTTCACCACCGATATATGACACATAACATACATACCGGTACTTGCCATTGATAAAGGTATAATAATGGTTGCCACCACTGCCATCGAAGCTCAGCGCACCACTCTGCAGCACCAGATCCGGTTTAGCAGCAACAGGTTTGTCCACCGACCACGAAGCGTAGCGAAATTTACCGGCGCTCATTTCGTCTATACGAATACGAAACCGTCTGGTTTTCCACTCCAACACCGGCTTGCTATAGGTTTTGATACTGGAATGAAGCACACTTTTCTGTTGTTTAATTATTGTGGCAAGTCTTTCCGCTTCCAGTGGAGACTGATAATTGATAGACGATATCTTCCCATTAAAGCCCATCCAGATCTCGCCGCTGCCAAACATAATTCCTCGCCAGCCCATTGCGCCCCAATCCTTATCGATATCGGACCTATCAACCTTACCGACCAAAACGGTATCAAAGATCTCATCATATCGATCAACAAACTCCTGCTTGTTATTGACCGCGGGAATAGGATACTTTCTACTTAGGGGATAGCCAATAAATTCGGCAATGGCAGCTTTATCACCGCTTTTTACCGCGGCAACAAAATCAACCACCAATATACGATATTTCTGCTCTATCGCCTGGGCATCTATTGTGACTGTAAGACATAGTAAAACCAAACCTAGCCCACTCACACATCTGCTGAACATATCAATCCCCATGCTTTGACCATTGATAATTAGAATATGCTAAACCGCTTTCCGGAATGATACCTGGCGAAGTCCATATCACCCTGACCGCGGATTTAACACCAATGAATTTCCGGACTGACATGATCATGCCAGCCTAACACCTGACGCTTTTTAATTTTCTGAATCCAATCTCCCCAATATCGCAACTGATTTTTTTCGAATGAACAACCCAAGACCCGCTGATCACGAGCCAAATGCCGCCTTTATTCCTTTTCCGCCCATTCACGAATCTTGCGCTTGAGCTTTTTCTCCACCTTCTCGCCAATCTCATTCCAGTCTTTTACGGACTCAGCATCACCATTCTCATCCGCCCACTCTTTCAATTTGCGCATGACCTTTATTTCAACCTTGTCACCGATCTCTTCCCACTCTTTGTCTCGCTGTTTTCTGGCCTTGGATTTGTAGGTCGCATGGGAACCGCTGCCCCAGATACCCACCACCCCTAACAGAAAACCGAAGTCATACCAGCCACCGGTGTTGTTTGTTTCATACACGAAAACGTTGTCGCTGAAAATGTGAATGATCAGCGTTATGAATGATATGATTCCGTGCCAGAGGCCATACCAGAATCCCGCCGGCGCCTCTTGGGTAAATTGCGAATTACCCGCCGCACAGGATGAGAGCAGCAACAGAAATACGATTATTACTGACAGGGACAACCATGGATAATCATTTAATTTCATTACAGACGCCTCTCAAAGTAAGCCTAAAAGAACGAACAGCATAAATATTATAAAAACTGATTCCGTCACCCGGCTGCATACCTAATATCCAATCATTAGTACAAATATTCTAATTTTGTTACAGGCCACACGGCGCAAGCCACATCTGGCTAATTTACCCTGGCGGGACTAGTAAATACTTTTCGTTGTGCGGCGGGCATATTCTGTTTGATCCAAAAACTGCGATATATAGCCCTTTCTTTTTGCGACCAACTCAAAATACATCGACTTCAAGTCTGGCACATGCGACGCCTTGACAATTTAGTCTTGCAGCAGGACATCTTTCCATCGACCTACCTTAGGTAAATGGTCCCAGTCTACAATACCCGACCTCAACTCCTCCAGGAAAGAGACCCGTTGAAAGAACGGCGCGCAGCTGGCGTCGACAATACCAAATTCACTTCCGTTAAAATATGGCTCGCTTAGCAATACGGACTCCAGCCTGACAAGTTTTTCAGACAACTCCTTACACACGGCGACATACTCATCTTCCGACTCCTTGACGGTGAGATAAAAAGCAGCCCTGGTTGTCTCTCCGCTTTGCTCAACCCAACTTCTGTTTTGAGCCCGGATATACGCATCGTCCGGATAAAGCCTGGGAACAAAGCGGTCCTCCAGATATTCGATGATAGCCACAGATTCAAACAAAACACCCTCGTCTACTTGCAGCAGTGGCACCTGACCAAAGGGCGACAGCCTCCTGAACCACTCGGGTGGACTCGCCAGATCGACATAAACCAAATCATAGTCCACAGATTTTTTCATCAGCACAATATTCACGCGCTGCACAAGTGGACAGAGTTTAAAACTGATAAGTTTCGGCTTCATACACGCGATTCTATTTCAATGTTATTTAATTCAAAACCAATGCACCATCACCGATAGAACGACGCGTCTTTTGCGCGCCGCTGAGCATTACTCAAATGTAACCAGCGTCTTTGTACTTTTGCAAACCGGCCTCTGTGAGCCTGGCCAGCTCCTGAACCAGCTGTGGCTCCACTGAAGTGAAATTGAAACATGACTTCCCATGCATACGTCTTTTTAACTCAGGCGAAAGAGATGCCAACAGGTCTGGCTGCACATAGACAGGCATCAGATGGTAACTCACATAATTCTTATTGATCTGGACGGCACCGAAAAATAGTGGCTTGTTATTTTTTTGTATATATCTTGTGTTCAAACTCAAATGGTCATTTGTATCAGCCACACAGTCCAACACTGATGCGTAAGGCGACATGACACTGCGCAGCGCTTTAAACACTTCATCCAGCCCGGACATCACCTTCACCTTTAGCAAATCAACTGTAGTAAACAGAAACAATTAAAGCGAAACGCCGTTAAAGCGCGCGTTTTGCCCCTGCAATCAGTGAAACTCTAATAGTTACAATAAAGAATGGCAACATATGAAACCATCAACGTAAACAATAAAATCGGTGTTGCAGCCAATTCGTCTAAATTAATGTAGCCCATAGCCTTCACGACGATTCAATTGATTTCTACAATGCAGGCCCTCGACTCTACGATACTATATCTCCCATGGATAGCCGATAAAGACATTGGGCTGAAAACCTTCATCACCATAGGCGAAATCACCGCGGAAGACTGCCCCTGACGCGGTGATGATTCTCAGGCCCAGGCCATAGGTGGAGCGATAATCATCACCCAGGTCAGACATAAGGTCCGCGATGGTGCCAATTTCAAAAAAGAAGGCCGTTTGTACCGAGGTCCGGATGTCTTTGATAATGTACAAATCAAAAGGCGTAAACTCATCGGTCAGATTCCAGCGGAACTCCGTTGCCAAGAAACGGGTATGCGCTCCGTAGTAACGCCCTTGTGAATAGGAGCGTAACCGGCTGAAGCCGCCCAGGGAGCTGGCGGTGCCATAGCTGTTTTGGGCAATGCGGTTATCGATGAGCTGGTTGCAAAGATCCTGCTGATCCGCATCGGTGATCGTACTGCAATCCAGACCCAGTTGGTCGATTATGGTTTCACGATCCGTCTCACCTCGTGTGAAGACGACGGCGTCGGATTGAAAGTAGTTGAACGCCCAGGTACTGCGCTTACCCATGGGCAGATAAGCGGTGAGATTATTATCGAGCAACAGATATTCCGGTCCGCTGTCTTCCGCCGGCGTGTACCAGCCGCTGGTGCCCAGTCGAACCCCAGTGCGGGGGTCCTGGTAGTCATCGGTAAAGTCCAACAGCATGCCGAATATTTTCTGATCGGCTGTTTCCGTTTCCGGATCCTCCACTTTCAGGATCACTTCGCCATCGCTGTTGCGTATGCCCTCCAATCGGGAACTGAACTTATAATAGGCCCCATACACCTCGACACGACGATCAAAAAAGGTTGCTGTCAAGCGGCCGCCGGTGGCTGTCGCGTCAGCTACTTCGATCAGATTATATTCGTCCTGACTGGAGGCCATGCCCCGTTTACCATAATTGGTTATGGTCGCTGTACTGATAATACTGGAGCCCAGCTCTAGTATTAAGCGGCGAGGAACCAGGTGGATATCGTCCACACCCACCGCAGTACCCGTCACCTCCCCACCCAGCAACATACCGTAGGCATCAACATAGCTACCGGCGATATTGGTAGCACCACCGACCAGACTCAAACCGGAACCGATGCCCGGCAGGCTATAGGGAAAGGGAAATATGGCGTAGCCCTGTGACGTTTCAAATTGCGGTTTACGGCGTTCCGGTGCACCCAGGTCATAGGCCAGGGCCTGCACAGGCAGGAGGACAATGAGAAAACAGATAACACGATTCTTCATCATAATAGCGTCTTCTACTATTTAGGGTAACCAGAAGGAAGACCGCGTGTATTTACTAAATATTGCTGACCAGAATTAACCCATCCATTAATATCTTCGCCGTTTTTATTGTCATAACTCCGACCTGGCTATTGCATTTCCCTCCGTGTGACATTACTAGATCTTTGGTCTTTTTGCCTCCTCAAAGCCCTGTCATGACTTTAAGCTCATACACCCGATTCGTCGTTCCACGTGTCCAGGCTGCGTAATAGTCACCCTGGGATGAATCACCCTTAACAAGGACTTCACCACCCGCCGCCGGCGAATCCATCAGGTCACCGGCGATACGATTGGAACCGGCAAGTGCATAGCCTCGCGGTGCACTGCTGGACTCCTCGCCTTCATGCAACACAAACGCAGCGTTGTTTGCATCTAGCGCGGCAATACTGACACCGCTTACTGGCGATGGCGACGCGAAGCTTGTAACCGCACTCCAGGCGCTGCGGTCATAGGTCGCATAGTAGGTCCAGGAGGATGCATTGTATGCCATAAAAAGCTTGTTATCGGCATAGGCAATACTGGGGTTGCCAAAATACAGTCCAGGTGCATCGATGGGCAGTGCCAGGCTAACCCCATCGAATTCCCGCGACTTCCATGAATAGCTATTAAAATAAAGCACGCATACCCAATTGGAGCCGGCGGCAGTGAGAAAACGAACCTGGTTGTTAGACAGGGTAACGACCCGCTGAGGTGTTCCCCAACCCGCAGGTGATTTCATCAATAGATCAAGATATGAGTACGTACCCGTGACAAAGAATTTAGCGGCTATATAATAGCGCTGCTGATCGGCAAACAGTTGATGTTCGTAGTAACCGTTGATGATCGTCTCCGCACCCCACGACAAACCATCGGCACTTTCAAAGATATGCACATCGTGCAAAATAACAGGATAGGATGAACCCGTTTCAAGTGATGCCACAAAAGAACCACCTGTCGCGGCGACCTGCAGCCCCCCCGACACCAAGCCCGTGACACTAAGCGCAGTGGCGGCACTCCAGTTCCCGCCTGTCACGGGTAGGGACTGTACGTAGGGCGTAAAATAATCTCGACTAACCACGACAAAGCGTGAACCATTTGTCGCCACGGCAGATTCTTTAAGGCCGGTACCCAGCAGGCTCGGAGCACCCCAGGCTGATCCGTTATAGTGTGAGGCATAGAGTTTATAGTCGTTGTCATCATACTGCATCCAGGTTACCAGCGCATTGCTGCCTGAACGCACCAGGTGCACTTGTTCAACACTCGTTGGAAATGCCGTGGTATTTAGAATATGGGCGACATCCCAAGCCCCAATGCGGTTCACTATTCTATTCTCGCTTATCCACAGTCCCGCATAACCGGAGAGATGCCTGGCAAGCACGCGTCTTGTTTGCTGCCCCGCTTCAACAAGGGCCGGGGGAGCCCAGGCACCACCGATATAGGTACGACCGTAAAGCCCCGGATCATAAGAAGCGAGCCGATAGAGCATGCCATAAGTTCCTGCGTTACCCGCCAGTTCGTATTCACCTGAGGCACGAAAACCCGAATTCGCTTGCCAGCCCGTTGACCCCATAACACGAACATTCATAAATTCGAGGGTGTAATCCATCCAGGAAACGGCAAAATAGGTGCCGTCACTGACCAAATTCGCAGGACCGATACGATTAATGCTTGCGTCGCTCAACGGCATAGTGGCCGCCCAAGAAGCGCCGCTATAAACAGCAGCGTAAATTCGGTTTCTATTGTCACCGGAAAGTGGCTTCCAGACCACACAAAAACGGCCAGCACCATTGCTCTCAATCTGCGGTGTAAAATATTGCCCATCCGCCACCGATGTAAATCGCTGTACGACATCGTGCGATCCCACGGTAAAACGCTGGCCATACAGGACAAAGGGCTCTACAACGACCTGCTGGGTGTCATTCACAAAGGTTACTGCAAAGTGAGTTCCACCAGCCGCTACATCCAACTTATCCAGCACGCCATTAGTCGCTGTATACAGCGTATCCGTTTCCCAGTTTGCGCCATCTGTCGAGGTATAAGCCGTTAGTGTGTTACCGCTCAGGTTGACTATCGCAAAACCTGCGCCTCCACCAGCTACGACCCACGCATCTCCGGCGGAACCCAGTGAGCTGCCACTGACAAAGTCCCAGGCACTGCCATCGTGACGACGGAAGCGCAAATTGCCATTGGCATCCTCCCACACCAACAGGACATTTGTTCCCGAACGTACAAGATGGAAGTCCCCCGAAGTGCCTTGATTGTCGAAGATGGATACGCCACTCCAGTCGGCACCATCGAAGCTCCGGACAAGAGGACCGCCAAATCCATACCCGGGACTCCAGGCAATGAAAATATCCGTGCCATTGGTTGCCACCTGTGCACGCCCCAGATAATCGTGGGGTACATAGCTGGCGAGATTGATATCGGCGCTCCATGCACTGCCATTAAACACCGAAGCGTAAAGGGCCGTACTGTTTTTCCCGGTCTTGGAATTCCACACCGCAATACCTGCACCGGAGTCGTTATACATGAGATTGATGTCGCGGTGAGCGGGGCTGCCGGTACCGGAGAAGGTAACCGCGGTACCCTGAGTTCGGAAATTGGTACTGGAGGGTATAACGCTGTTACCGGCGAGGTCTTTAACCCCGCTGGTGATATACAAGGTCAGGTCACTGCTGGCCGGCAACAGTACATTGGGATTTACAGTGGCACAGAGAGTACTGACGTTCCAGGTTACCGTGCTGGTCATTCCCCCTATGTAAATATTCTGATTAATAAGCGTGCTGGGCGCCATTGCCTCATCAAAACAGACATCAAAATTGGCAGCGCGATCCACAAAACGCTGGCCCTCCTGAACGGAGACGGACACCACATCGGGAATGCCGGTATCCGGTTCGGCGGTAAACCAGAAACAAAAGCTTGAACCCATGGGATTATCGCGATCATCTTCGACCGCAGCCGATGCGCATGCCTGATAACGGATGCTATATACTAGCGCTTCATGATCCACACTAACCTGAGTACCACCTGGACTATAGGTCGGTGTGGTCGCCACCTGGGCCCAGCCTATGCAGACCCGCCTGCCAGACGGAAATTCGATCACCCATTGCGTACAGGAGGCGATGGTAAAAGTTGAAGATGTGATGGTGCTTGGATCAAGCTGGTCATCAAACTCAAAGATAATCGGGCTGTTAATTCCGACATTGGTCGCATCAGCGGCCGGCGTGGTGCTGATCACACTTGGCGGCACGGTCTCCTTAATTGTTGTGAACGTCCAATTGGTCGATATGATGCGGTTACCTGCCAAGTCTCTAAGACCGCTCAATACATAAACCCTGTAAAGCTGCAGGTCCCTTAGTGCACTGCCCGGAGTAAGGGTTACCGTGTAGGTGGCACTGTCATAGTCTATCCTCGCCAAGGGATTGGTGCCTGGCGACAAAAGTACGGAATTGCTATTGATACTATTCGGATTAATATCTTCCGAAAACTGTATTGTCACCACACTGTCCAATGGCACATCGACTGCGTTGGGCTCTGGACTCCGATTGATAATCGTCGGCGCTTGACGGTCGGGGGCGACCCGAAAACTCCAGCTCTCCTCATTCAGAGGATTACCGGCAACATCGGTCACACCACTGGTGAGGGTCACCGTAACCAGTGAATCATAGGTAAAGGGGCTATCGGATATGAATGTGGCCCGTCGTTGTACAGGATCGTAACTTACCATGCCACTCTTACCGCTGACTGTAAAAGTGGTCGTATTGATAGTAGCGACGTCCATCGCCTCCGAGAACGTCACCATCACATTGACATTGATGTCGACATTGGAGACATCCGCGGCGGGAAATCGGTTGACGATAGTGGGTGGATCACGATCGGGAGCAACCCTGAAACTCCAGCTATCCTGACTCAGGGCATTGCCAGCGAGATCAGTCACGCTGCCGGCGATTGTCACCGTGACGGTTTCATCGTAGGCGAAGAGGCTGTCAGGCGTGAACGTGGCCTGCCATTGGGCGGTATCATAGCTCACCGTCCCGCTCTTGCCAGTCACGCTAAATGAAGTCACATCGATGGTGGCGCCATCCATCGGCTCCGAGAAGGTGACCACAATACTGGTGTCGCGTGCAACATCTATCGCATTAACGCCGGGAGCACGCATGACTATAGTAGGTGCAGTGGTGTCCACCGGCGAATCTGCGGTGGTAAATGCCCAGGAAAATGCCTGCGCCAAGGGGTGTCCGGCCTGATCGGTTATGTCTGTGCCTAAGGTTGCTGTAAGTGTGGTCGCTACGGGTAAATCGGTATCCGGCGTGAATATCGCAGTATGAGTTTCACTTTCATAACTCACACTACCGCTCACTCCGGAGACTGTAAAGCTCGATGCGTTAACTGTCGTCGGTTCCAGTTTTTTGCTGAAACGGGCCGCCAGCCGCGTATGCAAATCCACATTTAGCGCACCATCCACAGGGATGACCTCAAGCACCACCGGGGCCCTGGTGTCGGAATCTCCATCTTCCTCATGATCTCCGCCACTACCACAGGCTGTAAGAGACGTATTCAGAATCAGGGCGCCATAGAGGAAATATTTTCTTGGCCACATGACCCACCTCCACCTGAATGACAGCGTCTTGCTGTCAATTTTTGAGAATGGAAGTTACCGGTAGCTTGCCGATCACAATGAATTTATGTCCTATGGTGTCACGAACCGTGATTCACTATTTGACATTTACCTGCGGAAATGGAGAACGACATTCAAGAAGACAGACTAAAGCAGCGAATGCCCTCTTCATCCCTGAATGCAAACAACCCGCGTAACAACATACTTCGCTCGTTATTAGTATAAAACAAGCAGGTTTATAAATGAAACGCTGAACTACGTGAAAATCAAACCAACACGCCACATTATTGCATTAATACGCAAAGATTCGGGTGACTGACCAACAGCCCAAATCAGGTCATTAACAGTCCCCGGAAAGCAATCTCTATCAAAAAAATTAATGATTGATCAACGCCGCCATAGTTGGTAAATAAGCGAATTTCCGTTCACACTTGAAAGGTATGGCAGGACGACATCGCCCTGCCGTTGACATTGAACAATTGAAACATCCTCAGCACCGTTTCAATCCGTCGCGTTTTCGCCGTTCACCGAACTGAATAATCGATAAATTCGCAACATGGCGCGTATTTTGAATCTGTTTCTTCAAGTTATGCCCTCTTTAATCGTTTTATACTTTCGCAAAACGGTCAGGTAATTGACGGTCAGATCACACTCGCAACGTTTTATCCGTAGCCCATTTACCGCTTTATGACACAGCACTATCCCGCTCTTCTGTGGTGCACACCCGGCCTTTCTACTTATGGCCTGGCGCCCAATTCATTTAAATTATGGGGTTCAAGGAAAAGGGCGAACGTTTCATTACTATCTCCCAAATGATCGCTGCCAAACTGGTGCTGGTGTGGTTTAGCGTAAAAGTAAAGGAGTGGGGATAGTCGCAGGTTTACATTTATTTAAGATGGGTGTCCGTAATGGTGCTCTTTTAAATGACGATGTAACTAATCGGGACGGATATGGCTATATATTAGTACCGATTTATATTGGCGAATATTGCATTCTGAATGGGTTTTACGCACTTTTAATTAGTATACTACCTCAGGAATTTCTCCAATTTATCAAGCAATGGAGCAAGGTCACCTTTTTCAGAGGATTGAAAATGGAAAGAGTGCGAATGTCTATTAATACACGATTGATTGCCGTCAGTTTACTGTTTCTTATGACACATGCTGGGGCAACCCCCAAGGGGATCGAGCTTCAAGCTGCCTACTATGGCGAGTTCATCACCCATCCGGGCCTGCTGTTAGGGGCCGCTTATCCGTTCCATCAAGCCGGCAGGCACACCTTCTCAGGCGCTTTGCAGCTGGGCGCATACCGACATGCAGACAACTACCGGGCGCTCTTCACCGGGTTAGAGACAGGCTACCGTTATGCCTTCGATGCCGGCCCCTATCTGGAGTCGACTCTGGGAGTCGCATTCCAGCGCAGTTTTACTGATGGCCCGCTCTATCGGCGCGTGGATGGTGAGGTGCAAAGGGTTGACGATTGGGGAAGAGGAGTTTTGATCCCGTCCCTGTCATTGGGTTTCGGTTGGGATCTCGCACGCAATCAGCTACCGCCCGTAAAACTTTACACCCGTTTTCAATTGTTCGGGCGCTATCCGGTCAATGGCATGTTAATTCCGGATTTTGCCATGATAATGGGTGTTGTCTATCAGACTGACTGGCAGGTGTTCCCATGAGCAAAATTACCCCCCTCCTCCTGATATTGCTGCTGCCGATACTGGTGGCCTGCTCCCCTGTGGCCGACGACCACTTCGTGATCAATCGCGCTGGCGCCTATATGCCGGTTTGGATACACGGTGACCTGGATACAGACAGCTATCTTGTTGTTGTCAATGGCGCCATGACCACCGGCAGAATCTACCACTGGTTCGACGCCTTCCGAAAACTGGAACAGGATTACGCCGTGGTCTACTGGGATCCACGCGGCGCTGGACTGGCGGAAGGCAACCCCGCCGACAGCACCATGAACCTGGACAACTTTATCGCTGACACGGACCTGTTACTAGACACCCTATGGGCTAGGCACCAGCCTAAAAATATCATCCTGGTGTCGCACAGCTTTGGCGGTGCCGTCGCCAGCGGTTATCTGCTGGAAGCGCAACGACGCGCTAAAGTTTCGGCCCATGTCGACGTCGCCGGCGTACGCAGCTATCGGGAACTCTATACCATAGTGCGCGGAATCATGTTGCAGTATGCCGCGGCCATTTTGGCGGATGACAGCCGCGACGAATCATACCATGCCCACTGGCGGGATATCGAAACCTGGTACCAACAACACACATCACACCCAAAGAGCGGTACCAGCGCCTCTACCACGCATTACAAATATACCAAATCTCTTTATAAGGAGTGGAATTATGATGCTGACGCTCACAACAAGAAGTTAGCGGAAGACATGAACTCCGCCGGTTTCGATGATACCATTAGTGGCCCCTTCAACCCCTTTTCCTTTGCCTACAACAGCCAACACTTCACTGAAAACTTTGATTTCGATAAGGTGGATAATTCTGTGGACGATCTCGCCGTGATTGATATACCCACCCTTATAATTGCCGGTGAATACGATGCCGGTGTACCACCGGATTTCGCCGTCACCACCTACAACAGCATAGGAACGGCAGCGACTGACAAACATTTCTCGGTCTATCCAGGTGCCGATCATTTTGTCATGTATGACGATGCCGAGAGATTCTACAATGAGGTGCGACAGTTGGTGGAGGATTTGTAGAGCGGTTGCAACACGGATGGGCCGTTTCACTTACAATATAGATGCATATCAATCAGTTCGATGGATATCAGAACACTACAACGCCCTTTTTTCAACAACCTACCTCTGACTCTGGCATTATTACCGAGCCACGACTCGCAGAAATCTCTCCACTGTACACGCTATCATGGCGCCGCTAATATAGAGCCTCATGAACTTTGCGGAACTGTCATTGCGCACTCGAAATATAGGGTAAAAATATGTCTAAATCTGTTTCAATTAGCCGTTATTTAAGCCAAATTTGCTCAACCAGTCTTTGCTTTTTATTACTAGTTGCTTGTGGTTCCGGAAACAGTACTGTTGGTGACCCACCAACGGGCGAGAACGACCCCCAAAACGGTCAACCGCCAACACCATCAACCGACACCGCAGGGCCTACGGTAAGTCAAACCCTATTTCAGGGTCCGGACCTGGTCGTTTTAGACGCCGCCAAAAACCGTGTCCTGGTCGGCGATTTGTTATTGAAATCCATTTTTGCCGTTGATCTGACTACCAACAATCGCACTGTCTTTTCCGACTTCAAAACGCCAGATGAAAACAATCCGTTAAAAAGCATCCGTGACATGGTGTTGGATGCAGACCATAATCGCCTGCTGGTTGGCGCGACTTACAATGACAACTCCGCCATAGCCATCATCGCTGTCGACCTAAAGACAGGCGCACGTAGCGTATTTTTAGACAGCGCCATGGCTAAGGAGTTATACAGTTATAGCATTAGAGCTATGGTCCTCGACGACAAAAACAATCGACTCATCGTCTCCGGCAACAGAAACCAGATCATTGCAATAGACCTGACAACCAAAACATTAACAGCATTTGCCAGCGGCACCATACCGAACGATATCGACAAAATGGTGATTGACCTGCCCAACAAACGTATTCTGGCAACCAACTACAAACAACTCGTCGCCATCGACCTGGATACCGGCTCCCGGACGGCGGTAAGCAACATTGACCCAACCGATGCCACGTATTCCCTAGTAGTCGACAAAGGTTCAAATCGTCTGTTATTCGGTGACTCACATTCACTCGTCTCGATCGGTATCAGTATCGCCGCATTAACCGAATTACAAACCAACTCCGGCGACCTGGTTAACAACATTCTTTTTGGTGACGCTGGCATAGCAATAGATCCATCTAATGGACGGGCACTCATTGCAAATGGACGACTGAACGCACTATACGCGATTGACTTAAGTGATGGCGCCCGCTCCTATTTATCCGGCAGCTACGTACCGAACGCTGACAACACGTTTAACAGGCCTGCGGAATTCACAATCGATAGCAAAAACAATCGCGCCCTGGTAAGAGACCAAGGAGGAAAAAACATCTTGGCGGTGAATTTGGACACAGGCACTCGCACCATACTCACCCCCTCCCCAGGCACCGGCATTGTTTACGATGGCACAAACAATCGAATCATCGGTGTGAACTTTGACAACATCAACGCAATAAATCTGCAAGATAATTCTGTTAACCTGATTTCAGGACCCAGCTCGTCAAATGACCTGTTTATTACCTACAATAGCAAAACCGCGTTAGATGTAAAAACCAACCGCCTGTATGCCATAAATGGTGACAGTAACGGCATAATCGTTGTCAATCTGGCCGACGGATCGCGCAGCGTATTGTCAAACAGCACAAAGCCAAATGCCAACAACCCTTTCAGCCTGATCAATGACCTGGTATTCGACGATACCAACAATAGGCTATTGGTGCTTGATTATGATTTAGTAACCCTGTTTGAGGTAGCGCCAAACACCGGCGAACGAAAAATAGTCAAAATATTCGGCCGGGAGTCTACCTTACCGGGTGCCTTGGCATATGACCAAACGCATTCACAATATCTGATTACTGACGACCTGGTGCGTACAGTTTTTTCAATCAGGGAGAATGTAACCACTGTTCTGGCAGATGAAAACACACCCAACGCCAATTTCTTTTTGAATTCCCCCATAGACATAGAGTTTGACAAACAGCATAACCGCGCACTAGTGCTGGATGAAAGCTGGGGCGGACTGATCTCTATTGATCTCTCCAACGGTGCGAGAAGCGCTGTTTCGATCGGAATCAAAAGTGACAAATAGATTAACTGTAAAGAACGGATACTAGAGAGCGATCATTTCCGTTATAGGCATGAATCGCTCTCTAATCCGGCTAAATTCTAGTTACCATCAGACAACTCAAACTGGTCCCGCACAACATCATCAATAGACACGAACGACACCACCAATTTCGATTCATACACATCGAAACGCACCGCGCCATATTTTTTGTTATAGCGCGCAATGCTGCCATCGACAAGCGGTGAAACAAACTTCGGATGAATGTCAACACCACCCAGTCCGTTTACCAGGTATCTTACTCCATCCCGTTCGATGCGTTCATAGACGTGATCGTCACCGGATATCACCACATCGATACCCCATGCAGCATAGCCCCATTGAACCGGTTCAAAACTGCCGTGTCTTGCACCCGATGAATAAGGGGGATTATGCACAAGCACAACTTTAAATTTCGCATCAGAAATCTGCGCAGCATTTTGTAGCCAGGCTTTTTGTGCATTCATCTTCGCACCACTGTCCTGGTGACAGTCTTGTATGCTATCGATGGCAAAAATATGCACAGGCCCCGAACGGTATTCATAATAGGTCTCGTCGACCTGCCCGACAGGCAGCGTGAAATAGTCAAGATAGGGTCCCAGGCGCGGGTTGTCACAGTCATCGCCATAGTCATGATCGCCCGGAATGGGGAAAAACCTGTTGGTGTCCGAGCCATTACCGGAGGTGCCCTTGTAACTACCGATATACTCATGAAAATACTGACCGACGCCCAGTTCAAGACCGGTAAAACGCGCGGCACCGACTTCATTTGCATACATCCCATCGGAATAATCATTATCGCCCACGGTCAGGATAAATTCCGGCTGCCAGCTTTTTATCATATCGGCAACTTGCAACGTATCCGGCTCTTCGCCTATAGGTACCGTGTCACCAAAATCGCCAATCACTGCAACGACAAAGTCGGCACCCGATGGCAGGCTATACGATGTTGAATCATCATCATCACCTTCATCGTCGCTGGAGCCATCGCCACAGGCATTGACCGCCAAGGTGATCACGACAAAGAAAAGCGCGGTTAATATTTTATTTTCACTCAATCTACCAGCAAACATCACGTGGTTATCTCCCTGAACAACGGCAAATCAAATCTGCCAAAAAACCGTACTATACACCAATATTCCGCTGGTAATATTACAGTCTATTACAGGAAAGGCAACCTGGATGGCCAGTGAAAACACAAACCAACGAACACCGGGGACTAGTACTCACCCGATTACCCATCCCCTCACTATGCAGTTCAAAACGTGTGTATTTCGGCGCCTGAAAATGAGCACCAGAGTGCTACTATTCAGAATTGTTCGCTGAAACGGTTTTCAAACTCATACAATTCTCGTTTGTCACCAAATCCCCGGCAGGAACTTGTAGCGGACGCGGTTAGCGTATTCATGATAACCCGGTAATTCATTGATCAAGGTTCTGTCCTCCAGGACAGTACGTATGACCGAAATGATGAAAGCAATCACGGCCGGGACCATGACCCACCATGAATCCAGCAGCAGACCCACGCAGAAGGAGGAAACGACATTACCCGAGTATCCTGGGTGGCGAATGAATCGATAAGGCCCGGTGTCGCAAACTGAATGCCCCCGATCCTTCTGGATACGGACCAATAGGGAAAAGAATCGATTCTCGTAAATGGCCCACCCGGCCAGCAGGTAGCCCAGCGCGATGACGATGAAGGCTAGAATGTGGACCCACAGTGGAAAGACTGTGGTTGTCCAACCATAGTAGTGATCCAGACCGGCGACGATAACGTGGGGATAGAGCAAGCCAAACCCCAACAACGGTCCTAGTATCTTGTCCCAGCTTTTGACCTCGTGGCTATGCCCCAAACTCATGCGCTCGGACATCAATCCCGGGTGGTTACTCTCTGCAAACGCGCGCCCGCCGACCCCCGCAAACAGCACCAACACAGAAAACACCCACGCCTGCCACCAGGTGAAGTCACGACTAATACCAAAGAGGATCAACGGCACCAGCAGATAAGCAAAAACAACGCCTGCCCATTGTCTCCAGGAGATACTTTCTGCTTTTTGTGCTTTTGCAGGATCACTAGTCATTTTACTTACCCAGCACAGTCAACACTGGTGCCCTTAGCATTAATTATGTATCAGCGTTTACAGACAAGTTACCACCCGAAAGGATTTTTAATCCAAAATTATAGTTTTTAGCCGGGCCTTCTTCCAAGACCCACTCCCGACAGCAGAATCCACTGGAGATAAGAGTTCATGTAGGTCTGACTAGCAAAGCGTAATCGGACGCATGTCATACGTAACCAGCGACAACGGTTTTCGCCTCTCCGCACCATTCTAAACGATATATGCCCTTATTGACATAATAATGAAACGTTGAAAACGGCGGACAAGGCCATGTTTCAGGGGATTGATATGGACATAATCAACATGTTTTTCGTAGTCCGCTGCATCACGGATAGCGTGTTCCCAATAATAGCGTCGCCAGATGCAGCGCTCTCCTGCTCCAACGCGAACAGCGGAGCGGCGTTCCGTCTTTGCATCGGCAGGGTCAATACGCAATGCATGTGTTCCGGTAACACTACCCAGGCATCTATGTGGAATGGATATTTTCGCTTTACCTTACGTATCGTGCTTCGAAGCAATTCAATTTCCCTTACCAACAAATCATTGCCCATACGTTCCAGCAGATTGACGGTGAAAAACCTCGTGCCGCCGGGTTTAAAGGCTCGCCGGTAGTGGGGCATGTTTTGCTGTTTAACCTTTTCTTTGGGTTATGCGGTTGCATGCGTCCGATTACGCTTCGCTAATCGGACCTACGTGAACTTATAGCTTTGGCAATATTCGCCCAGTCCGTTCCATGTAGCGGCGGTATTTGTCGCCGAATTGTTTCAGCATCGCCCGCTCCTCCCTTGGGATTCGCAGTGCAATGACCGCAAAGATGAGTAACAACGCCAGCGGCCCCGCGACTAGATTGGGCAAGAGCAGCGTTTGGGCGATACCCCACAACACATGCGCCGCGTACATCGGGTGACGGATTCTCTGATAGACGCCGTGGGTCACCAGCCATTGCCCGGATTCGGGCTCCACCCTCGGTGACCAGAGTTTTCCGAGGTCCGCGTGGGAGCGATGCAGTAGCCAGATAGCGGTCGCGAAAAAAGCGGTACCAGCGAAACCAAACCCGGCCGGCATCGTAAAGGGATAATTGGCAAACTCGAGCCAGGTCCCGAACAAGTAAAAAAAGGGTAGCACACCGGCGGCTATCCCCCACAGCACCATCAGCATCGCTTCAACGACGGGAATTTCCCCCAAACTGACGGATTTTCCCGCTTTACGCTCGTGTACCTTGCGCACAACAATGATAACGATGAGCAAAACGAGCCAAATCCAATGGAATATTTCCTGCGACATGCGCCCCCAATACTGCACTTGAAATATTGTCGATTCACAAGGATTTTATCTCAGTAACAATAAAGAATCAGCGTCCTGACTCCTTTGAGTGTTAAGTCAAATGCCGGTTTAGACCATAAACGGACAGTTATAATTCGTGGTCTGTCCCTAATTAATCCGGATATCGTCATGATATTTTGCGCTTATGGCCCGAGACAACCGGAATGTGCCATACCGCGTAACTCTGCTCATCCAGCAGCGCATCGATAGCGGCATCGAATAGCGGGCGTACCTGCTGACGCGGCAGTGCGCCATAGTGTTCGATAGCCTCACAATAGCCATCGCGCCACGCCGTCATGATTTGCGCAAAGGTACTGCGTGGGACACGCAGCGTGTCAACCGTTATATAGTCGACACGTACGTCGGTCATACCCAATCGGACCAGTTGCGACCAGGTACGCCTGCCGATGCGCGCATCGGTGCCGGTTGCACGGGCAAAGGCGATGACGCCGTCACGGAATAGGCTGTCGATATCGTGCTGGTCATGGGGAAAGTGCAACATGGAATAGTCTTCACTCAATACATGCAGCCAGCCGCCGGGCTTGCACACGCGAATGAGTTCCGCCAGGAGCAGTTCCGTGTCGGGCACGGCCTGCGTCAGGTGACGGCAAACAATCAGGTCAAACGAATTGTCCTCGAACGACAACGAAAAGGCATTTTCCTGCTGCAGGCGCACACGATCACCGTGACTGACGCAGTGTGTGGCAGCCTCCTGCAGCAATGAATCCAGTATATCGACACCGACAACACGCGCGCTGGTAAAGCGCTCGGCCAGACGCCGGGTAATTTCCCCACTGCCACAACCCACGTCCAAAATCAGCGCATCCGCAGGAAGGGCATAGCGATCAAACAGCGCTTGCTCCTGTGGCCAGATCGCGCTGGCCTGTGCGGACAGGTTTTCCAGCATCGATGTATGCGCCATCTGCTCGGCCTGGGGGTTGCGTTGCATAGCGAGCTCCTATCAGGTATTAGCGAAGCGTTGGCGATAATCGCTGGGGGAAACGCCAAAGCGGCGGGTAAATGCGCGGCTGAAGGCATCGGTGCCCTTGTAGCCAACGGACGCCGCCACACTGGCCAGTGGGGTGTTGGCCTGTAGCAGATGCTGGCGTGCGGCATCGAGACGAATCTCGGACACCAGCGCGGCAGGCGTCATCGCAAACACCTGTTGGCACTTGCGGCTGAACTGACGCTCTGACAAACAGACCTGTTGCGCCAACACGGACACCGACAAGTCCGCCTGCAAATGGGAAAGGATGTACTGAACGACATCGGCCAATGAATCACGTGCGGCCTGTTGAAAGCGCAGAGGCTCGGAAAACTGGTCCTGCCCGCCGGCACGACGCATATACACCACCAGTTCGCGCGCGCTGTCGAGCGCGGCCTGCCTGCCATAATCCTCTTCCACCAGGGCCAAGGCTAAATCGATGCCCGCCGATACGCCACCGGAGGTGTAGTATTTACCGTCGCGCACATAGATCTGGTTTTGTTCCAACACCAGCTGCGGGAACGCCGCCTTTAACGGCTCCGCGAAGCGCCAATGGGTCGTTACCCGACGGCCATCGAGCAGACCGGTAGGTGCGAGTCCATAGATACCGGTACACACAGACGCGATACGGCGTATCGCCGGGGCGTGGCGCGACACCAAATCCGCCGCTTTTTTATTGACCTCAGATACGCGCAGACCACTACCGCCCGGCACAATCAGCGTATCCAGTGAAGGCATGTCCTTGGCCAGGCACGACGCCTCCAGCACCAACCCCGCTTCCGAGCGACAGCGCAGACCAGTCAAGCCTATCGTTGTCTGGGTATACGGAGGATGGTCGACTTTATCGTGGGCGGGGACCGAGCTAAATACCTCCATAGGTCCGACCACGTCCAGGGCCGTGATCCCATCAAACAGCAAAATACCAATGTGGCGAGTTATATGAGTCATGCGGTAATCGTGGCACAGCGCGCACAATACCGCCAGGACGACAACCCGACAATTTCGGACATAGGAAAAATCGGGTTAGAGAGGGATTGTTTCTAGTAATGGTTAAAAATGCTCTATAACCTGGTGGTCAGTCCTTTTTATCGGTATGTAATGGTTGACAAAACAGTGCATCACTTCCTTGTTTTCATAGTATTTCCCTATCCGGCCAGAAGCGGACGTTCAATAGATGAGTGACGCCTGCTTAACCAGCAGGCGCTTTTTATGCGCCTGTCTGCGTTGAAGCTTTAGTTATGTGTTTCGACATCAGTGTAGTACTTTGAATATTACATTTAGAGAGGCACAACTTTATTCGCACACGGCCCCTTCTGGCCTTGCCCTACTTCGTATTCTACTTTCTGTCCTTCATTGAGCGTTTTAAAGCCAGAGCCTTGGATTTCCGAATGATGAACAAATAGATCTTTGCCTCCGTCATCTGGAGTAATAAAACCGAAGCCTTTGTCTGGATTGAACCATTTTACTGTACCCGTACTCATTTTGATATTTTCCTCGTTAAAATAGTATTTATTGAACGACCTTGTACTTTCTTATTTACAGAACTTCTAAATACATATACTCAAGTTTATACGTGATAAGCATTTTTCACATCCATCTTGGTTAGATTTTGGTGTCTACTTTATCGGGGGAGGTACAAGCGCTGATGGGCATCCTCCACTCGTAACAGAAGAGTTTGCAGGGACGCCATATCCACGCCGACTTGAAAGGTGAAGGGTCCGAAGCGGTCAGTGTCAATGTTTAAAGTCAGCGGGTTGCCGTTTTCCATAATCATGTCCAGAAAAATGTCCACCGAATAAGATGAATATATCCTTTTAATGCAAATAGATATACCGTTCTCTGTGAGATTTTGTCGTAATTTATGTCCAGTAATATTGTCTCGATAGAATAGCCTGAGTTCCGGTTGGTGGCCACTGTAGTGGTCAAGTATTCCCGG
>DKAX01000136.1 GCA_002450975.1 Proteobacteria bacterium UBA6915 | reverse complement strand
AAGGCGATACGCTCCGCGCGAGTACTGGCGTTTGCGGACCTGGGCATGGAGGCGATTCACGAATTTGAGGTTGAAGATATGCCGGTGACGGTGGCTGTCGATAGCCGAGGTGATTCGGTACATCAAAGCGGCCCCGCTCAATGGCATCAGATCCTGCTGCACCGCCACTCCAAATAGACGATTGGGGCAATCAAAAAGAATTCAGTTTACCCAATAGTGACTTGGGGCGCTCGTGGGTCAGCAAACCTACACTGAGATATAACTCTTTCAACGACACGGCGAAGACTACGTCAATATTATTACCCACTTCCGTAGCTAACCGTGCCAGGGCCTGATTCCAGGGATCGCGCCCGCGCCAGGCACCGCTGCTATCAGGCAGGACAAAGGGCGAACAATAATAGAGCTGCAGCAAGGTCAATTCAGAAACGTCTCTCGTCAGGGACCAGTAGCCGCCCCAGGTACGATGAATGATNNCCCGCCACTGACCTCTAATACACGCGCCCGCTCCTCCTGAAAGGTCGTAATACAACGGGTCACCTGGGCACCCAGCAACACCACCACCCATGAAATATAGAGCCAAAGCATAAATACCGGCAGTACGGAAAACGCACCGTAAATCGTGGGATATATCGACAGGTGCTGAACGTAATAGCTGAATCCCCTTTTGCTGAGCTCAAACAACACCGCCGCCAACAATGCACCGGACAAGGCATGACGGGTGGATACCGGACTGTTGGGCACAATCTTGTACAACAAGGTGAAACAGGCAAAGGCGATAACAAAGGGCAACAAACCCGTCAGGCGTATTTGCCAACCGGGTGCCTCCAAACCCAGATCAATGGCCTGCAACAAGACATAGGAACTGATGTACAAGGCCAGCCCCATCAGTAGAGGCGCTAAAGTTAAAATTGACCAATAAACCAGCAATGACGGGAAAAAGGCGCGCGGCTGCTGCTGTTCCCAGATATCGTTGAACGCTTTATCGATACTGTGCATGGCCAGTAGCAAGACCACTGTCAAGGCGATCAGATTCAATCCCTGTATTTTCTGCGTCGACTGCGTGACTTGCTGGATATAGGCGAACACCGACCCGCCCGATTCGGGAATAAAATTACGATAGATGAAATCCTGCAGGGCAGCCAAATAGGGTTCAAATACCGGAGTTGCCGACAACAAGGCCACGCCGAACAGACTCAAGGGGACGATTGCCAGCAAAGTGGTATAAGTCAGCGACGCGGCAATACGTGGCCCACGCCTTTGCAAAAAAGTTTTTAAAACATACCCCGGAAATTGATAGAGCACACCGATGCCTCTGCACTAAACCACGGAAACCATCATCATACCGCACACCTTGTAAGCCTAACCGAACACTTCTCAGTAACCTGTAAAAAAGAGTTCCAAATCAATGCAATGGCAATGCCATTTCAAAAAAACCAATAAAAAAGGGCCCATAGGGCCCTTTTTCATGTATTTGGTTGAATCCAGCCTAACGTGACAAATAACGCCGATCTGATTCTTCAACCCGCCCCAGGGACCAGGCACCACGGGTACGCGCATGTTCAACCGCAGCATCGACTTCGAAGGCAGACGGCTCAAGATCGACGGTAAACTCCTGACCAGGATAGATCAGATCAGCATCCTTGATCTGTGCGGCATTACGCTTATAAATCAAAGGCCATTTGTAGGGATTTCCGTAGATCTCTGACTTGCCAGAGATATTCCACAAATTATCGCCGCGCATAACGCGATAGACAGTTTCTTTAGGCGCAACTGGTGCAGGGGCAACTTCAACCACCTGCTCAACCACCTCTTCCACTACAGGTTGTGGCTCAGGCTCAGGTGCGACTTCAACCACAGGCTCTGGCTCAGGTGCAGGCGGCGGCGTACTTGCGCAACCGCCCAGGGTCAGGGCAGCCGCGCTCAGCAGCAAACCGGAAATCTTCAACAATTCTCTTTTCGTCATGGGGTTCTCCAGCCAATGCGCTGTGGATTCTATTTGTTATACACTCGGGTTTTGTGCCTCAATAGGGTCCCAAAAAGCTAACACCCCCACCTGACAACTGTCAAGGTTGGGTCCCGGAAATTGCTGGTCAATTCACACTGAATCCAGTCTATTTGAGAGAGTAATCATGTCCATCACTATTTATCATAACCCGCGTTGCTCCAAATCGCGCCAGACACTTCAATTGATTCGTGATCATGGAATTGAGCCGCAAATTGTCAATTACCTGGACAATCCGCCAGATGTTGAGACGCTGAAATCATTGTTATCACAACTCAATCTCTCCATACGTGATATCGTCCGCAGCAAGGAAGATCTCTATCAAACACTCAATCTCGCCCACGCAAACGATGAGCAGCTCATGCAGGCTGTTGTAGACAACCCCTCACTTCTGGAACGACCCATCGTGGTGACAGATCGCGGCGCTGCCATGGGACGGCCTCCGGAAAATATTCTGTCCTTGCTCGAGAACTGATATGGAAATACTCGTCCTCTATTACAGTCGTCATGGCAAAACGGCACAACTGGCACAGTGGATTGCACATGGCATCGAAGAGGTCCAGGGCGTACAGGCGCGTATCCGCACCGTCCCCGAGGTCTCCACCGTATGTGAAGCACAGGCCGATGAAATCCCCGCACAAGGACCGCTTTACGCCACATTGGATGACTTGACCGAGTGTCACGGCTTGGCGATGGGCAGTCCGACGCGCTTCGGCAATATGGCGGCACCCTTAAAATATTTTCTCGATTCGACATCCCCATTGTGGATGGGTGGCGCACTGGCGGGTAAACCGGCGGTACTTTTTACTAGCAGCGCCAGCGCTCATGGTGGCCAGGAATCGACTTTACTATCTATGATGCTGCCCCTGCTGCACCACGGCATGTGCATTCTCGGCATCCCCTATAGCAACCCGGAGCTGGTGCATACTACCGGCGGCGGCTCCCCCTATGGCGCCGGTCATGTCGCAGGCGCGCAAGGCGAGAAATCTTTCACCGATCAGGAAAAGACGTTGGCCAAAGCACTAGGGCGGCGCCTGGCACAAACAGCGCTGAAACTTTCTGTCTAGGCATTCAGCAGGGAACGTATAAATGGGATAGTCAGGCGTCGCTGGGCCACCAGTGATGCCTGGTCCAGGCGATCCACAAACGAAAACAAACTACCCATATCCCGGGGCAGATGGGTCAACATGTAGCGGCCGACGTCGCTCGGCAGGTCCAGGCCACGGTTACGCAAACGCAGTGCGAGCGCAGTGAGTTTCTGTTCGTCGTCCAGTTCACGCAAACGAAAGACACCTCCCCAGGACAGACGCGATTTCAAATCCGCCAATTGCCATGGCAGATCATTGGGTCGACCATCAGCCGCCATGAGTAGATGTCCGCCGGACTGAGTCAGCCCATTGAACAGATGAAACAGGGCCACCTCCCAAGCATGGTCACCCGCAACCACGTGCACATCATCGATACAAACAAGATCCAGCTGATCGAAGCCCTGCAACAAACCAACGCCGTATTCCTGCACCTGGGGAAGCGATAAATAGACAGTCTGCATCCCTTGGGCAACCGCATGGTGACACGAAGCCTGAAGAAGGTGGCTCTTGCCACTGCCAGCAGGCCCCGTCAGGTAGAGGCTGGCAACATCTGTGCTGTCAAGAAAAGTGTGTAGTTGCGAGAGTAACGCCTGATTTTCTCCCGGACAGAAGTTTTTAAAGGTTGCATAATCCGGTAACTGCAAAGGAAGAGATAGTTGCTGCGACATAAAGGAAACAAAAACTTCAGGAAGACGAGCGGCCGCGGCTGGCGTGCCAAGCCCTACCGCCCCAAACCCATACGTAGTGAACACCGCTTGCCAGACTGGTAATCGCCACCAGGCAATTCAAACCCAGGAGCAAAATTGGCTCAAATGGCAACGCCGCCTGCGACAACATAACTGAGCAAACCAAGATGATCTGCATCAGGGTATTCACCTTGCTGACCAGCGAGGGCTCCATATCATAGTGCCCAAACCGAAAATGGTAGCCAATGGCGCCGACCAGAATCACCACATCTCTGACCAGAACAAAGAGCAAAACCCAAACCGGTATCAGCGCAAGCCATGTCAACACCAGATAACTGCTGACCAGCAACAATTTGTCCGCCAACGGGTCGATCACGGAACCCAGGCGACTGGTCCAGCCATAGTGCTTGGCCAAAAACCCGTCAACCGCATCGGAAACCCCGGCGATAGCAAACAATACCAACGCCCAGCCGAATGACTGCTTTACCATCAGAACCAGGATAGGCGCTACCAGGAGAATGCGGACAAAGGTAATAAAATTGGGAATATCGCTACGTTTCACTTGAATAATCGGTATACCTGTACCGTATTGTCTTTGGAACCCCGTGCGGTGAAATCACTAAGAATATCGATATCAGCCGCCGCCATTTGCTGTGGCACCAGCACATTTCCCAAGGCAATCGCCTTGGCTACGCCCGCACTATCACCTTGGGTGACGACCCGATATATGACATAGGACGGCAGAACCCGCAATAGCTCCATGCGTTCCACCAGTGTTAATGATGCCAGATACCCCTGCACTCGCGCATAGGTTTCCAAATTGGTGACGTTATCAACGCGGATAATCAGGTTACCAAATCCCGCATCGGCCAGCACCTGGGCAAAATTGGCGGCTAATACATCGGCACTCATGTCGATGCCTGCCCCGATCACCGCCAGGTCACTATCCCCTTCAAATATTTTCCGCTCATTGTTCTT
>DKAX01000214.1:252-2705 GCA_002450975.1 Proteobacteria bacterium UBA6915 | reverse complement strand
GTGGCATGATCGGCCAGAGCCAGTCGCCAGTTCAGGGCGTCGTCATTGCGCGGCAGCAATAAATAGGCCGACTCGTTTGATTTCAGTTTGTTGGTAATACGCTTCGATATGTCAGTTAAGACACCAGATTTGGCAGGAGGCAGGCTGTTGACGACCGGTTGGGGCGGTGCTGGTGGTAAAGTGGTGCAGCCAGTGCTTATGAGAACTGAACACAACAACATGGCCAGTGATGAGCTAATCCGCATCATACAAATTAATATGTTGGGCTTGTTTATAAATACTTGATGTAGTCGTTATGCTATCTTAATCATCCTACGCTGGATGAGACCACTTTTCATAGTGTACTAAAAGAAGGTACTGCTGTGATCGTCGACGATTCTGGCTTATTATTTTTATAATATACTCGTTTCGGTCAATCAGGCATTATCAGTTAACACGCAAAGAGTTCAGGAGCCGCAACATGTCGATAAGAACCCTGTTTCTACCTCTCACGGTAATTTTTCTTACGGCCTGTGGCACCACGGTTAATGTGGATTACGATAAACAGACAGATTTTCAGGGGTTGAGAACATTTACCCTGATGCCTAGCTCTGAGTCCAAAACCGGTGATGAACGCCTCGATAGCCCGCTGGTCGACAAACGAATTCGCGATGCCATCGTTGCAACACTGTCACAGCGCGGTTATCGACAAGTGACAGACAACCCGGATTTTGCCGTGGCCTATCAACTGGGGGTTCGCCAGGAACTGGATAGCAGCCGCGCCAGCATGACGGTGGGGGTTGGCGGCTTTTACCCCCGTTCAGCCATCGGCATGACCTACGGTTATCCGGGGTATGTGGAATCGTACGAACGGGGAATTCTGACCATCGATATTCTGCAAGGCAGTGACAAGAAACTTGTCTGGCGTGGCTCCAGTGGTCGGCGTTTGTATGATGGCAGGACTCCCGAGAAGTCGGATAAGGAAATCAATGCAGTAGTGCAGGAAATCATTGACAAGTTTCCGCCCGGCTACAAGAAATAACTCAAAAACAGTCTCTTGTCTCCTGTGCTCATAACGGTCAATCTCGCCATGAGCATGGAGCGCCACTTATCAAGATTGGCTGGTTTTCACTGCGGCCGCGCAGGCTTTGGCATTTTCTCTGGCGGTGTCAATATCATTCGCATAGGCCAATGCCACACCCATACGTCGACGCTCAAACGCCTCGGGTTTACCGAATAGACGAAGATCCGTTTGCGGGACGGCCAGAGCGTTTTCGATGTTATTAAACGCTATGCCTTTTGCGTCCATACCACCATAGATCACGGCGCTGGCACCGGTTTGCTGTAGCTCGGTGGACACGGGTAAACCCAGGATGGCCCGGGCATGTAATTCAAATTCATTCTGAAGCTGGGTGATCATGGTGACCATGCCGGTATCGTGTGGGCGGGGACTGACTTCGCTAAACCATGCTTCATCGCCTTTTATAAACAACTCCACCCCGAAAATGCCGCGTCCACCCAGGGCGCCAGTGACTTGACGGGCAATGTCCTGGGCCTGTTGGCGCGCTGTCGTGCTCATCGGCTGGGGTTGCCAGCTTTCCACATAGTCGCCCTTGACCTGGCGATGACCGATTGGCTCACAGAAATACGTCTGGATGCGGCCCTGAGTATCATTGGCGCGCACGGTGAGTTGGGTAATTTCATAATCAAAATCGATCATCTGTTCGACAATGACCCGATTTTTACTGACTCGCCCGCCGCTCATGGCATAGTCCCAGGCTTTTTGAATATCGGCCTCGGTTTCTATGGTTGATTGTCCTTTACCGGAGGAGGACATCACCGGTTTAACGATGCAGGGCAGCCCCACCTGTTTGACACCGGTGACCAGTTGCTCATAGGTGTCGGCAAAAACATATTTCGATGTGGGCAGACCCAGTTCTTCTGCGGCCAGGCGGCGAATACCTTCCCGATTCATGGTCAGTTGTGCGGCGCGGGCGGTGGGAATGACCTCGGCGAGACCTTCCTTTTCAATCTTGACCAGTTCATCGGTAGCGATGGCCTCGATTTCCGGCACGATGAGATGGGGCTGTTCCTGTTCGACGAGTCTACGGAGTTCGACCGGGTCAGCCATGTTAATCACGTGGGCGCGATGTGCCACCTGATGGCCGGGGGCATTGGCATAGCGATCCACGGCGATGACTTCCATACCGAGGCGTTGCAGGGAAATAATCACTTCCTTGCCCAGTTCACCACTGCCCAGCAGCATGATACGGGTGGCACTGGCGTATAGGGGGGTACCGATTTTCATGGGCTTTCTTCCGGGCTGGGTTGTTCGGTTTCCGATGCCATGGCGGCAAGGCCGGCCTCAAGGGTGGGGTATTCTAATTCAACGCCCAGTTCTTCCAGCATGCGCCGGTTGTCCATGCGGCGTGACTCCTTCAGGTAGGACAGCATGCCGGTGCTCAGGGTACGCT
>DKAX01000214.1:0-227 GCA_002450975.1 Proteobacteria bacterium UBA6915 | reverse complement strand
GCCAGATGCTCGTGGATGATGGGGGTGCGATCCTCGAGACGCTTCCTCGGTAATCGGCCGGGGCCATAAATGCCGCCGACACGCAGGATCACCACCGCCACCCCGTGTTCCTCTCCAAAGCGCCGCAGTTGCTGCTCAGCGTCGTAACGCCGGCGCGCTCGATCCACCTGCGGATTGGGTGGCGTGTCCTCATTGACCACTTTCCCACCACGATCGCCGTACACGCC
>DKAX01000061.1:26278-58255 GCA_002450975.1 Proteobacteria bacterium UBA6915 | reverse complement strand
ATCCACTGGAAGTGGTCCATGTTCTTCGAATTGATGAAAATCTCGAACGGACGGCGCAACTCGTGGTCGGTGCCGGGATTGAGTACGATGTCGTTGATGGTGACGTACAAGGCGTGTTCGGATAAAGGAGTCTTTACCTTATAGGTGGAGCCCAGCAGCATGTCTGGACGCTCCAGCTTTTCGTGCATCTGTACGACATTGGATTGCGCCGATTCTTTTTTCGGTTTGTCCTCTACTTTCTTTTCTGCGTCATCTTTTTTAATGACGCTGTAGCCGGTGATTTTCTTATCGATTTTGATAGTCATAGTCTTTTCCGTCTGTTGCAGGCAATCGTTTAAAACTTGCCGTAATAACCTTCTTTTAATGCATCGTACAAGTTGGCGGCGGTGTGTTCCTCTCCGTCATAGAATATCTTCTCGTTACCCTTAACCTCGACCACCTTGCCATCTTCCAAGGTAAAGCGGTAGATCGTGTTTTCCAGGTCGGCCTCTTTGACCAATACACCCTGGAAGGCCTCCGGGTTAAAACGGAAGGTGGTACAGCCCTTCAAGCCCTGTTCGTAGGCATAGAGATAGATATCCTTGAACTGCTCGTAGGGATAATCGGTCGGTACATTGGCGGTCTTGGAAATACTCGAATCGATCCAATGTTGCGCCGCAGCCTGTACGTCTACATGTTGCTTGGGCGTGATGTCGTCGGCGCTGACGAAGTAGTCGGGTAACTGCTCCTCTTTGTTATCACTGAAGGGCATGGCCTGTGGATTGACCAGTTGGCGGTAGGCCAACAGCTCATAGGAGTAGACATCCACCTTTTCTTTGGTCTTCTTACCCTCGCGGATCACATTTCGCGCGTAGTGGTGTGCGAAGCTGGGTTCGATGCCGTTACTGGCGTTATTGGCCAGTGAAAGCGAAATCGTCCCGGTCGGTGCGATGGAGGTATGGTGGGTGAAACGGGCACCGGTGTTCGCCAGTTCCTCCACCAGCTCCGGTGCAAACTTGGCCACCTGCTGCATATAGCGGCTGTAGCGCGCATGCAACACCTTGCCTTTGACCTTATCACCTTCTTTGAGGCCGTCTTTGGCCATTTCCGGGCGTTTGCTCAGCATTGCCTGGGTGACCGTGTACTCTTTCTCCAGTGCCGGCGCCGCACCTTTCTCTTTGGCCAGATCCAGTGCCACCTGCCAGCCGGTCAGGGCCATTTCACGGGTAACCTGCTCGGTAAAGGCCAGGGATTCGTCACTGCCATAGTGCATGCGCAACATGGTCATGGTGGAACCCAATCCCAGATAACCCATGCCGTGGCGGCGTTTGGACAGGATCTCGTTACGTTGCTCTTCCAATGGCAGGCCGTTGATCTCCACCACGTTGTCCAGCATGCGGGTGAAAATGGCGACGGCGCGTCGGTACTCCTCCCAATCGAAGCGGGCCTGCTCGGTGAAGGGGTCGATGACAAACTTGGTCAGATTGATCGAACCCAACAGGCAGGAGCCGTAGGGGGGCAGGGGTTGTTCGCCACAGGGGTTGGTTGCACGGATATTTTCGCAGAACCAGTTATTGTTCATCTCATTAACCTTGTCGATCAGGATGAAGCCTGGTTCGGCGTAATCATAGGTGCTGGCCATGATCACATCCCAAACACGGCGCGCCTTGAGGGTCTTGTAGACTTTGCAGGCAACCAAGCCGGCATCGTTGACCACATATCCCTTATGTGTCGGCCATTCACGCCAGACGATGGTGTTTTTGTCGGTCAGTTTGATCTTGTCGGTCTTGAGTTCTTTTTCGCTGATGGGGAAGGCCAGGGTCCACAGATCGTCTTTTTTGACCGCCTCCATAAACTCTTTGGTAACCAGCAATGATAAATTGAACTGACGCAGGCGACCGTCTTCGCGTTTGGCGCGGATGAAATCCATGACATCGGGGTGGCCGACGTCAAATGTGGCCATCTGCGCGCCACGGCGACCGCCGGCCGACGAGACGGTAAAACACATCGCGTCGAAGATATCCATAAAGGACAGCGGCCCCGAGGTGTGCGCCCCGGCGCCGCTGACAAATGCGCCTTTTGGACGCAGCGTTGAGAACTCGTAGCCGATACCGCAACCGGCTTTCAGGGTGAGGCCGGCCTCATGAACCTTCTCCAGGATATTATCCATGGAATCGAGGATGGTACCCGAAACGGTACAGTTGATCGTCGAGGTGGCGGGTTTGTAGGCCAGTGCACCCGCGTTAGACGTGATGCGGCCGGCAGGTATGGCGCCGTGTTGCAGGGCCCACAGAAATTCTTTGTACCAGTGTTCTTTCTTCTCGGCGTTTTCCTCGACCTCGGCCAGTGCGCGCGCTACACGTTTATAAGTTTCTTCGATGGTTTGGTCGATAACTCGGCCGTCTTTGCTTTTCAGGCGGTATTTCTTATCCCAGATATCCTGGGAGGCATCCTGCAGTGGCAGGTCGGGTTTACTGTTGGCTGGATTGTTCAAACGCACTACTTTCATGCATGACCTCATGTTTTTGTTATCGGCATTGGCTGGTGGCTGGAGTCTATCCCCAAGACTCCTTAACCGGATCTGCAATGTGGTGAATTTTCGACCACATTTAACGTCTGGCTAAAACACAAGATATTGTGTTGATGGGTAGGGAGTTTGCGGCACTATGAAGGCGATGTCAACCGCCGGGTATAGAAGTAAAGAATGCTGTAACACTATGAATTAACTACATAAAGATAAGTTTTGTGCTGAATAATTTTAGGAAATTTAGCGAGATAGCAAATTATTAAAAAAAAATTACAAACACTATATATAGTGGTCGAAAAAGAAGGTGTTTTGTGGGGTGTCAGGCTTTCCCAGAGGGGAAATTAGGTGCGCACCAAGCCCGATTCCACGCGATCTCGCGTTGCTGAATCCGTCAAGGTTTCAATGAGGGTGAGGGCGAAATCCATGGCCGTACCCGGACCTCTTGACGTTATGATTTGGCCGTCTGTGACGACCGGACGATTGAGATAGGTTACGGTAGGTAAGGCCATCTTATCCAAGTGACCAGGGTAGCTGGTTGCCTGCTTACCTTCCAGTACACCGGCATTGGCGAGAACTTTGGGGGCAGCGCAGATAGCAGCAACGTATTTTCTTTTTTTCACCAGGCTATGGATCAGTTGGTGAATGCGTGGATCCGCATCCAGATTGTCAGCACCGGGCAGACCGCCTGGCAGGACAATCATGTCAAATTCATCGGTTAGAACTTTGTCCAATGTGGTGTCGGCAACAATAACCGTTCCGCGACTACAGGTTACCGGACCCGGTAGCAAAGAGGCCGCCACCACCTCGATGGCGGCCCTGCGTAACAAATCAATGATGGTGACCGCCTCGAGTTCTTCACAACCCTGCGCCAACGGCACCAACACCTTGGGTACCATTGTTACCCCTCTAGTTGACGTTTTTGCTGGCGATACCGGTGCTCAAGATGCGCATGCCTTTGAGCAAATTGAGCGCCTCATACAATTGGTAATCTGTCGTGGCCAGATTGCCGGATTCCTTCTTGTCTTTATCCTTGCCGGCACTCTTATCGGAAGGTTTTTTGTCACCTTTGTCATCTTTGGGATTGCTAAGATGACCCGACAAGTCAGCCTCTTTCAGGCGTTCCATGTCGTCGTTTTCCAAAGCGGTTACCTTGACCTTGTCCAGGGCGATATCGGGCACTATGCCCTCAGCCTGAATCGAGCGTCCGTTGGGGGTGAAGTAGCGCGCGGTCGTCAGCTTCAGGGCTTCGTTGCTGTTGATCTGTACGATAGTCTGTACAGAGCCTTTGCCGAAGGTGCGTGATCCCATGATGATGGCGCGTTTATGATCTTGCAGGGCGCCGGCGACGATTTCGGAGGCCGAGGCGGAGCCGCCGTTAACCAGCACAACGATGGGTTTGCCGCGCAGGACATCGTTGGAATGGGCATCAAAGGAGAGTTTGGAATCGGAAACTCGGCCCTCGGTGTAGACAATACGACCTTTCTCTAAAAAGGCGTCGGAAACTTCGACCGCTGCCTGTAACACACCACCGGGGTTGTTACGCAGGTCCAATACCAGTCCTTCCAGCTGTCCTTTGTTGTCCTTTTCCAGCCCTTTCAACTGACGCAAAAGATGTTCCCCGCTGTTGGCCTGGAACTGAGTGATGCGCAAGTAGCCGAACCCCGGTTCCAGTAGCTTGGATTTGACGCTTTGTACTTTGATTTCTGCGCGGGTGACTGTAATCGTCAAAGGTTTGTCTTCGCCTTCGCGTACAATGGTCAGGATTATATCGGTGCCAGGCTTGCCGCGCATGATTTGCACGGCGTCATTCAGGGTCATGCCTTTAACCGGGGTCTCATCCAGCCGGATGATCAAGTCGCCTGCCTTGATGCCTGCACGTTGTGCCGGGGTATCGTCGATGGGAGAGATCACCTTGACGAAACCGTCTTCCATGCCTACTTCGATTCCCAGGCCGCCAAATTTACCGGAGGTGCCGATACGCAGCTCTTTATATGACTCGGTATCAAGGAATGAAGAATGGGGATCGAGGCCTGACAACATGCCGCGTACCGCGTTATCCAGCAGGGTTTTGTCATCGATGACTTCGACGTAATCGGTTTTGATTTTCTGGAATACTTCCGTGAAGGTGTGCAATTCCTGCAGGGGCAGGCTGGCACCCTGATTACTACGGTTGGCCATAACACCATGGCCGATTGCCAGGGATATCCCAATGGCAACACCGATGATCAGGGTGGAAATTAGGCGTGTGGATGATTTCATTGCGTACTCCGCGGCTGAATAATTCCAGAAATTTTATATAAGTTTCAATCTACTAACTTTAGCATGAAACGGGGTTTGCGCTGCAAACTACTACCCCGATTGGATAGCACGTTCTGTGCCTCAACGTTTGCACCAGCGAATGGGATCGTCCGGCTTACCCTGATATCTGATTTCGAAATAGAGTCCAGGTTCCTTTTGGCCGCCACTGTTGCCGGCGAGGGCGATAGCCTCCTGTGCCTCCACCCAGTCGCCTTCGGCCTTGAGCAGGCTTTGGTTGTGGCCGTACAGGCTCATATAGCCGTATCCGTGGTCAATGATCACCAGCAGGCCGAAGCCACGCAACCAATTGGCGAACACCACTTTGCCAGGATGGATGTTGCGCACCTCCTCACCAAGTTCGGAGGCTATCATTATGCCATCCCAGCGCAGATCGCCGATGGCCCGTCTGCTGCCAAAGGCGGCGCGAATACGCTTGCTGCTGACCGGCCAGGGCAGGCGACCCTTGAGTGTGCGCAGGTTTCCAGGTTTTCGGTTGAGTGCTGCCTGTGCTGTGTTGGTGGGTAGTTTGTCGATTACGCCGTCCAGTGCCATCAGATCTTGCAGCAACTGCTCAAGACGCTGGTTATCACGGTCCAGTCGTTGATCAATTTTACCGAGCAGATTCTGCTGGTTGGCATAGGAAATCTGTACGCCTTCCCGTTGCCTGCGGTGTTGCTGGGCCAGTTTTTCCATGGCGAGGTTTTCCTCTTTCAGCTGCTGTTCCAATTGGCTTATGCCGAGCAGGCGTTCCTCGATGTGACTGAGATTATCGATTCGATGCTGATTGAGGTATTCATAGTAAACCAGGGTGCGTCCGATGCTGGCGGGAGACTGCTGGTTTAGCAATAGTTTTAAATAGTTGTCTCTATCGAGTTGGCTGGCCAGGCGGACTTGGTTTTTAAGTTCCTGTTGTTGTTTGGACTGGCTGTCGGCGAACGCGGCTTTTTCCTGCTGCAGGCGGTAGATTTCCCGGCGATGTTTGGCCATTTGCCGTTGTATTCGGTTGATTTCTTGACTCTGATTACCGACCTGTTTTTCCAGTATCTCCAGGTCGTTTTGCAGACTTTGCAGCTGTTTACGGTCTTGTTCTATGCGGAGTTTTACCTGGTCGATTTCTGATTGCACCTGCTGACGACTATCGGCGAGTGCGGAAGGTGTTGCCAGCAGGCAGGCCAGGACAAACAACATATTTGCTGAGTGTAGTCTGGCCACTGGCTCCAGTCCCGCTTATCGGAATTGCGCCGAAATATCAGTTAGCCGCACGTTCTTTCGGCTCATCTGTCAGGTGAATCAGCGGCTTGCCACCCATTTGTGAGGGGATGGGCAGGCCCATTAGCATTAGCATGGTAGGGGCGACATCGGAGAGCGCGCCGGTAGGTTCCATGGTGGCCTTTTTGCCTACATAGATAAAGGGTACCGGGTTGACAGTGTGTGCCGTGTGGGCCTGACCAGTTGATTTGCTGCGCATCTTCTCTGCGTTGCCGTGATCGGCGGTAATGAGCAGTTGTCCGCCGACGGACTGGTTCGCCTCCAAAACGCGACCGAGGCATGTGTCCAGTGCCTCTATGGCCTTGACCGTAGCCTCGAAATTACCCGTATGACCGACCATGTCAGGGTTGGCGTAATTACAAATAATCGCGTCATATTTGCCGCTGGTAATGGCCTCGACTAGTTTGTCCGTCAAGTCGAAGGCGCTCATTTCCGGCTTTTGGTCGTAAGTGGCGACATTAGGGGATGGAATCAGTATCCGGTCTTCCCCCTCAAAAGGCGTTTCGTTGCCACCATTGAAAAAGAAGGTGACATGGGCATATTTTTCGGTTTCGGCAATGCGCAGCTGGCGACAGCCCAGATTGGCAATATATTCGCCGAAGACGTTTTCCAACCTTTCTGGCGGAAAGGCCACCAGACAGTCGAACTCCGCGCTGTATTCCGTCAGGCTGACAAACATCCCCGGTTTCGGTATCCGGCTACGCTCGAAGGCGTCAAAATCGGGTTCGATAAACGGTCTTGTGATCTGGCGGGCACGATCGGAGCGGTAGTTCATGAATATTATGCTATCGCCATCTTCTATCTGTACTGGCCCCTTCGCGCCGGGAGGTACGATGGCCGTGGCCTGGACGAATTCGTCGGTCTCACCCCGTTGATAGGCCATCTCAAGGCCTGTAAGGGCATCTGTTGCCTTGAATTCCGAGTTGCCGTAGGTGATCAGGTCATAGGCGGCCTTGATGCGTGGCCAGCGGTGGTCACGGTCCATGGCGTAATATCTGCCGATGATAGACGCGATGTAGCCGCAGCCCAGCTCAGCAAACTTGTTCTGCATAAGTGCCAGCGAATCATGGGCGCTCTTGGGTGGTGTATCGCGGCCATCCAGAAAGGCGTGTAAATAAATGCGATTTGCACCCCTTTGCGCAGCCAGTTCGGCCATGGCCAAAATGTGCTCTTCGTGGCTGTGAACCCCGCCGGGGGACAACAAACCGATGATGTGGACTGCTTTGTTATTGTCCTTGGCCTGATCGACAGCATCGGTCAGTGTCTTGTTTGTGAAGAATGACCCCGTTTTGATGGAGCGGCTGACGCGGGTGAATTCCTGGTAGACGACCCGACCGGCGCCCAAATTGAGGTGGCCAACTTCGGAGTTACCCATTTGGCCGGAAGGCAGTCCGACTTCGGCTCCGGAGCCACGTATCAGGGTGTGGGGATAATTTTTCCACAACTGGTCCCAAACGGGCTTGTTAGCGGCATGTATGGCGTTGAATTCGGCGTTTTCGCTGTATCCCCAACCGTCCAACACGATGAGAGTCACGGGCTTTTGCTGTTTTGACATGTTATCTGGTACTTGCTCGACTTAGACTGATTCTAATAACAGGGCGAGCATCATCATAGCAAATTGGTGCGGATGTGTCGCCAATGGGGTATAAATTTTTTATATGGATGAATAGGGCCAATATTAGTATTATTCTGTTACGTTTGAGCAAATAATTGTATATTGTTTTTGTGATAAAGGGCATCTGGGGGAGTTAACCCGATTGCAACTAGGGATTCTGGGGCAGTGTCAAAATGCTGTCGTTGAGGGGGTGTGTGTTGGCTACGATTAGGTATATGGCTATGAGTGGAGCAGATTTGCATTTAATGACTCGGGATGAGGATATCGATAGGGCATCCCGTTCGATGAAGGCGATGTCCCATCCGTTGCGCCTGAAGATTCTGTGTACCTTGGGTGACCAGGAGATTAGTGTGCAGGATATCGTCGATATGGTCGGTACTTCCCAAAGTAATATCTCTCAACATTTGGCGATTCTGCGTGATAAAGGCATTTTATCATCACGCAAAGACGCTAATCGCGTTTATTACAAGGTGGGTGATGCCCGTACGTTACGTCTGATCGGTATGATGCGCGACGTGTTTTGTAGTGTGACACCAAACAGTTAATATCGTAGAGGGTTTATGGATCAGATCGTTGAGTTTGCGGGCAACCATTGGATGTTGTTCTCTTTGTTCTTTGTTTTGACTGCCATGCTGCTCAACACCTTTGCCAGTGGTGGCATCAAGACTTTGCAACCTATGGAGGCAGTGCGCATGATCAACCAACAGGATGCCGTTGTGCTTGATGTGCGAATGGATAATGAGTTCAAGGAAGGGCATATTATCAATTCAGTGCATATCCCTTTGGGCAACCTGGAGTCGCGCATGTCTGATTTGAACAAGTTCAAGGAAAAACCGATTATTGTCAGTTGCCGCAGCGGAAATCGCTCGGCGCGCGCATGCGGGGTTTTGTCCAAGCAGGGATTTCCTACTGTGTACAATTTGAGCGGCGGTATCATGGCCTGGCAGAATGCCAATCTGCCCCTTGAACGCCGCTAAGCTCATCCAATCCTATTTCAGACAGGAAGGATTATGAAAGTAGTCATGTATGCAACTGCCAGCTGTCCATACTGCATGCGGGCCAGGCGTTTATTGGACAAGAAGGGCGTTACCTATCAAGAGATCAATGTAGATGATGATCCGGCATTGTGGGACGAGATGCAGCGTGTTAGCAAGCGTAATACGGTTCCGCAGATTTTTATTGACGATTTTCATGTCGGTGGTTTTGATGATATGGCCGAACTGGATATGGAAGGGCGTCTGGATGAGCTGCTGGGGCTTGTGTGAGCACAACAAAGGTTGTTGCGGGTAGTGAGTAGGCGGCAGTTAGCCAGCCACGGTCTGTTTAAAACAACTCCTCCTTTCGTCAATCAATTCCTTGTGGCAGTATTCGGATGTTTGTCTGTTCAGACAATTCACAAACAACTTTAATAATGACAATGGAATTTTCCCGAGAGTGGCCATGAGTGATAAAAAGACCCCGCAACGCGCCCCAGGCGATCTGCCGGAAGCCGGCAATAAACAGTTTGTAATTCAAAAGGTCTACGTTAAGGACCTCTCTTTCGAGGCACCGGGTGCCCCCGATGTCTTTACCCGTCAATGGGAGCCACAGGTCAATGTGGAGCTCAATACCTCTGGTAAGAAGGTATCTGATCAAGTACACGAAGTTATCTTGTCGGTTACGGTGACTGCAAAACTGGGTGATACCACTGCCTTTATCGTTGAGGTGCAGCAGGCAGGCATTTTCACTATTACCGGGCTCAATGAGGGAGAGTTGGGCCATGCCCTGGGCAGTTTCTGCCCAAATATTCTCTTCCCCTTTTTACGTGAGACCGTCTCCGACGTGGTAACCAAAGGCGGTTTTCCCCAATTGCTGTTGGCACCTGTAAATTTCGACGCCTTGTATGCACAACACATGGCACAGAAACAAAAAGGTACAGGTAAGAGTGAGGCTGTGCACTAGTGGCCGAGGTGGTGGCCTTGCGTGACTACAAGGAAGGTTTGGCGCCAATCTTGGTTTTAGGGGCGGGTTCCTGGGGTACTGCCCTGGCCATGCTGTTTGCCAAAAACGGTATACAGACCTTCCTTTGGGCCCATCGCGCCGACCATGTTGAGCAGATGCGCGGTCAGCGTAGTAACGAAGCCTACCTGCCGGGGATTGATTTCCCCCCGCTGTTGGAGCCGGTATCTGATCTTGAAGCTGCCGTTGCGTGTTGTCGTGATATTTTGCTGGTTGTGCCCAGTCATGTTTTTCGCCAATCCTGCGAGTTGTTGAAGCCCTGTTTGCGTGAAGGTCACCGAATCTGTTGGGCAACCAAGGGGCTAGAGCTGGGGACGGGTAAACTGTTGCACGAAATTGTGCAAGAGGTCCTGGTGGCCAATATACCGACCGCAGTCATTTCCGGGCCCACCTTTGCGCTAGAGGTAGCGCAAGGCTTGCCGACGGCGGTGACTGTCGCCTCACATTTTCCCAACTACTCAGCCGAATTGGCGCAGTGCATGCACAACGCCCATTTTCGCGTCTATACCAGTCAGGATGTGGTTGGTGTCGAACTGGGCGGTGCCATGAAGAACGTGTTGGCTATCGCCGCCGGCATCTCCGACGGTCTGGGCTTTGGCGCCAACAGTCGTTCCGCTTTGATAACCCGTGGCCTTGCAGAGATGATGCGTCTGGGTATGGCTCTTGGTGGGCAGATGAAGACCTTTATGGGTTTGACAGGTATTGGTGATCTGGTTTTGACCTGTACCGATGATAAGTCACGTAATCGGCGTTTGGGTTTGGCCCTGGGCCAGGGCTATAGTGCAGATCAGGCAATGGCTGAGATTCGCCAGGTGGTGGAAGGGGTTCAAGCGGCGCAGGTGGTGTGGGATCTTGCCTGTCGCCAGTCGATCGATATGCCGATTACGGAACAGGTCTATCGCGTATTACATGAGGGGGTGGCGCCGCGTCAGGCGGTCGAATCACTGTTTAATCGAGAACTTCGCGCCGAGGACTATTGATCAGCGCTGCCAATAAAACCTAACTGGCGCCAGCCTTCGAAGAGAAATATCGCCACGGCGTTGGACAGGTTCAGGCTGCGGCTGTGTGCCAGCATGGGAATGCGCAAAATGTGTTCCGCGGGTAGGTTGTCGAGAATATCCCGTGGTAAGCCGCGACTCTCCGGCCCGAACAGCAGGGCATCACCTTCCTGATAGGTGGCTTGATGATAGTAACGCGTTCCCTTGGTAGAGCAGGCCAGAATGCGAGTCGGTTTGATCGTTTGAACGAAGGTTGTCAAATCGGGATATTGCCGGACCTGGCTATATTCATGATAATCCAGTCCGGCGCGGCGCAGGCGTTTGTCGTCCAGCTGGAATCCCAGCGGTTCGATCAGGTGCAGTTGGCTGCCACTGTTGGCGCACAGGCGGATAATGTTGCCGGTGTTAGGCGGAATTTCAGGTTGATAGAGTACGATGTGAAACATGGCGACAGCATATAGCAGTCTGTTGCGCGGCTCCACAGAATCTGTTGCAGAGGTGAATAAATGAACAATGAGTCCCTGGCTATTGAGTTTTGCGGTGTAAAGATGCAGACGCCTTTGATGCTTTTATCCGGATGTGTGGGTTTCGGTGAGGAGTATACCCGGGTCAGCGGATTCGATATGTCGGAGGTCGGTGCCGTGTGTCTGAAGGGTACGACATTGGATGCCCGTCTGGGTAACAAGCCCCATCGTGTCTACGAAACTCCCATGGGCATGCTCAATTCCATCGGTCTGCAAAATCCAGGTGCCCGCTATGTTGTCGATAAGATATTGCCTTCGTTGGATTTTGCTGAAACACGTTTTATCGCCAACGTGTCCGGCTCTACTGTGGAAGAGTATGCCGAGGTGACACGTATATTTGACGATTCGCCGATTGATGCCATTGAGGTGAACATTTCCTGCCCCAACGTCAAAGAGGGTGGCGTGGTATTCGGCAATGATCCAGATATGTCAGCACGAGTGGTGGAGGCGTGTCGCAAGCAAACCAAGAAACCACTTATCACAAAGTTATCACCCAACCAGACTGACATCGCGTTGAGCGCCCGTCGCTGTATCGAAGCGGGCACTGATGCCTTCGCTGTAATCAACACGTTGGTGGGAATGGCAATAGATATCGAGGAGCGCACTACCATACTAGGCAATAACCAGGGTGGGCTCTCAGGCCCGGCCATTAAGCCTATTGCCCTGTTGAAAGTTCACCAGGTGTACCAGGTCTGCAAGCAGCACGATATTCCAATTGTTGGTCAGGGCGGTATTACGAGTGCTCAGGATGCATTGGAGTTTCTGATCGCCGGGGCAAGCGCTGTAGGTGTGGGCACGGCTTTGTTTTATGATCCATTGGTTTGCGCGAAGATTAATGCAGGGATAAAGGATTACCTCGAGCGCCATAAGTTGGCCCGCGTAGAGCAATTGGTAGGCAGCCTCAAGGTCAACTGATCATGTTTTTTTATATGCTGTTTTTTTTCTCACAATAAATTTTCCCGTGTATGCATATTCATCCATCTCACATCCCGTGGGTTGAAGTGCTCTATCCTCTTTTTCGCTCTTTCGTTGACGAATTTCACTGTTTGTCGGGTTTGCAGTGTCTTTATTTGCCATCATTTTGAATCCTCATAATTTTTTTTCCACTGGTCGATTCCACCACTTTTTTTGCCTAAGTTAAGTTTCAATTTCCTTTGCCGATAAGCATACAGCCACTAAGTGTCTGAAAGATTGTGTGTTTGATGTTCGACGTATCTGATTAACAAACAATTTTGATGGTAGTCGTGAGGGAAATTTGACGAATTCGAATAAATATCAACAAGTTAATTTGTTTCAAGAGGTCTTTTACCAGGAAATAAAATTATTAACTGGTAAGAACTGTCTTGTGATCAGTGGTGGTTTGTTGTCGATTTTTCTATTGGTGACCCTTTTTTATTGGGGGAATTTGCAGAGGCTTGTGGTTGAAGAAAGGAACCTGGCCAGCGAATTTCAAACAAAATCCGGTCAATTACAAAACTTGAACAAGGAGATGTTGGAAAAAAGTGACATCCTGAATGAACTGATCCGAATCGAAGATAACGTGGCAATTCGAGAGGCCTTGGTTTTGTCTCTGTCACGAGATGCGCGAGTGAATATGGACGGGTTTTCAAGCTTCTTTTATGGAATAGCGAAAAGTCAAGCTCGTGGACTGTGGTTCACACAAATTCTACTCAATCAGGGCGGTAAAAGTATTGCGCTACGCGGGGCATCACTTAAGCCTGAGCTCGTTCCGGATTTTATTTCTTTGCTTGGTTCAGATGAGCTTTTTAAGGATTACAAATTCAACATTTTGAATATGCAGCGAGCCGAGGAGCGAGGTGCACCTTTGGAGTTTGAGTTGGCGACTCAAGATTCCGAGAAAAAGGAAAAATAGAATGGGAAATAGCCTAAGAAGTTTGTTGTTGAAATTTGACTATCTCACTGACAGGGAGAGGTTGCTAATTTTTCTTGTGTCCCTTGTTTTTGTATACACGTTGGGTACTGCGTTGATTGCTAATGTGAAACAAAAAATTCCTATACAGGAAACCAAAATCAAAAATTGGCAGTTGAGTTTGGACAGTGTTGAGCAGCAGATCGTGGTTTTACGACAGGGAAGTGAGAGTGAAAAACGCGAGCAGATTCGTCAGGCGCTGGCTAACTTGTATCAACAACATGAAAGAATGATTGATCTCGTTAGTCCAGGCGATATGGTTGGCTTGGTAAAGCAGGTGTTGGGTCAAGGGTCTGGTTTGAAGTTATTAAGACTTGAAAGTATCGCGCCGGTGCCTTTGGAGATTTCTGTCGAAGTTAAGCAATCACCTGGTTTACGTTCAGCAAAATCGGAAAAAATTACAATGTATAAACACGGGATGTTTCTGGAGTTTACGGGAAAATACGCCGATTTCCTGAGCTACTTGGAAAATATGGAGTCTCAGCAAAAGCGCTTTATTTGGGATAGCGCCTCTATCCAAATACGTGAGTATCCTGTCAGCGTATTTTCATTGAGACTATTTACGATTAGTAGGGATAGGGACTTAATTCGTGTTTAGATATGGTCGGAAAATAGCAGGAATTGTTTTCTGTTTTAGCCTCCAGAGCATAAGTCATTGCGTATTTGCAGAGGTTATTGATCCTATGCGTCCATTTGGTGCTGTAGTAGAGGATGGCGAAGCTGTTGCAGGTTCCTCTGAAAGAAATCAGCCAATAGTCTTGCAGGCGGTGTTCTTAACGGGTGCCGCCGGAGTCGCCGTAATTAATGGCCGCGTTTATGAAATCGGGGAATATGTTTCGGGCGCTCGACTCAAACGAATAGAAAACGACGGCGTCATTCTGCAAAAAAATGGACGCGATACCTATATTCGACTGGTAGGTGATTTGTGGTGAACCAGACAGATAAAAAATATGGAATTTATTTGATGCTGAGGATTGTAATAAGTGTCCTGGCAGCCATGAATGTTTCCTGTTCGCTAGATCCACTTAGTAAACGTAGCCAGACTCAAGAGCTTGTCAGAGCAGTAAATGTAAATGAAAAATCAACGTCTGATAATTCAAAAGTGACCATTCCCAAAGAGATCGAAAATGAGCTTTTCCCTACTATTGGCGGATCAGATCTTTTGGGTTCAGTATCAAATATTAATAGCAGAATGGATGTGGCTGTTAATAAAGTCCCGGCGAAATCGTTTTTTATAGGTCTTAGCAAGCGTTCTTCATACAACATGGTGGTTCATCCAGGAGTCGAAGGTTATATAACTCTATCGATGAGAGGCGTTACCGTAGATGAGGTTATGAAAACCGTAAAAAATATTTATGGGTACGACTACGTAAAAACAGAATCAAGCTATGAGGTATTCCCTTCGGTTATGCGTTCAAAAGTTTACAAGGTAGACTATTTGAATGTTACTCGCAGCGGGATTTCACAGACAAGAGTAAGTTCTGGGCAGCTGACTGACAATAAATCGGTACCAGGAGTTAAAAATGATGATGCAAGTGGTACTTCTGTAAATACCAAAACCAATGCAGATTTTTGGACGGAGTTAGAAAAGGCGCTAAAGGGTATGGTTGGTGAAAAAGATGGCCGTAGCGTCTCGGTTAACCCACAGGCAAATCTGGTTGTGGTTAAGGCAATGCCATCGGAATTGAGATCAGTAGATTATTTTATCGAAGCTTTACATAGCAGCCTGCAAAGACAGGTAATATTGGAAGCAAAAATAGTTGAAGTGGAGCTGAGTGAAGGGTTTCAGGCGGGTGTAAATTGGTCGGGAGCTATGGCTCAAGGAAACGATGGACTAGCCATTAATCAAACCGGTGGAGGTACTTTGTTGAGTGGATCTGAGGTATCAGATATCGCAGGAAATGCAATAACAATATCGCCAGGTACATCTCCCTCGGGCTCTGTAAACATAACACCGTTTGGTGGGATCTTTTCTGCTGCGCTAGCAACAGGAGATTTTGCGGCTTTCATGGAATTCTTGAAAACTCAAGGAAGCGTTCAGGTTTTGTCAAGCCCGAGGGTATCCACTGTAAACAACCAGAAAGCCGTCATAAAAGTCGGCTCTGATGAGTTCTTCGTTACCCAAATCAGTGTCACTCCCAGTGTATCTAGTACTGATCAGGCGAGTCAGATGGATGTCGAGCTAACACCGTTTTTTTCAGGAATCGCGTTAGATGTGGTTCCGCAAATAGCAGAAAACGGCGAAGTTATTCTACACATTCATCCATCAGTGAGCGAAGTCGTAGAGAAAACAAAATACGTAAATTTGTCGTCTGATCAGGAGATGAGGCTGCCTTTGGCATACAGTACTATTCGTGAGTCTGACAGTATTGTCAGAGCATCCTCCGGACAAACTGTTGTGATTGGGGGATTGATGCATAGCCAACTAAAGGAACAGACAGCTAAAGTACCATTGTTAGGTGATTTGCCTTTATTGGGGGCTCTTTTCAAACAGATAAAGAAACGTTCAGTTAAAAGTGAGTTGGTTTTCTTGATTCGACCAGTTGTTGTGGATTCTAACTCGCAGTGGAGGGCCATCCTCGAGGACTCAGGTAATCGAATAGAGAAAATGACTAACTAAGGTTTTTGCAAATGGTATATCTATCTCATTTTGGCCTTTATGAACAACCTTTTTCTTTAACGCCGGATACGGAGTTTTTTTTTAATAATGGCGTATATAAGGACTCCTTGAATACTCTTTTGATTGCCGTACGAAGTGGCGAGGGTTTTTTGAAGGTAACGGGAGAGGTAGGTACAGGCAAAACAATGTTGTGTCGTATGTTATTAGGTATGCTGGGTAATGACTACGTGACTGCATATATACCCAATCCGTCTATTACACCTCATATACTTAGAAAATCATTGGCAGACGAAATTGGTGTCTGCGTGTCGCCTGGTGTTGATGACTACGATTTATTAAAGAGTATTTATCAAAGTCTGATAGACCACGCCAAATCGGGCAAGAAAGTGATTTTGTGTCTGGATGAGGCGCAGGCGATGTCTGAAGAATCCTTGGAGGCTTTGCGGTTGCTGACAAACCTTGAGACAGAAAAGAGAAAATTGTTACAGGTTGTGCTGTTTGGCCAGCCGGAACTGAATTATCTATTGCAGAAATCATCTGTACGACAACTTAAGCAAAGAATAACTTTTTCCGTAACTTTAGAGAGATTGTCATTAAATGTTTTAGATGAATATCTAATGCACAGATTGCAAGTGGCGGGTTATGACGGTACACGACTATTTACAAAGGATTCGGTGAGCTATCTGTTCAAAGTGTGTCAGGGAATTCCCAGGCTTGCTAATGTGCTTGCCAATAAATCGCTAATGTTAGCTTTTGGGCGTGGGCAAAAAATGATTACAAAAAAACACGTAAAAGAGGCCGCGAATGATTCAGGACTTGGCGGCGTACTCAATGGGCTCTGGAAATATATGCCGCAATTGGGAAGAAGGAGTCCTCAGGAGCGTTTTTGGCGATGAGTGTAATTAATCAAATGCTAAAGGATCTAGATGCCAGAAAGGCTCAGGTGCTCCGGGAAAACGATCCGTTAATGGAAGGGGTGTACGTTGGAGTGGGCTCTGCAGAATCCAATGCAAGATGGTTCGGCTACGTTTCCAGTGTAATATTGGCGGCAGTACTTTTTGGTATTGTATTTTTTTTGCTAAAAAAATCGTTTTTATTGGAGCCTATTAAAGTCGATCTTCCTGCATCCGGCAGTATAGGGTCATTATACATAATGGGTAAGCAAGAAAACAAAGTACTTGAAAAGAAGAGTGTTAAAGAGCATGGAGGTCAAGCGGCGAAAACCGGTGTTTCTCTAAATACTGAATCAGGTCCTTTGGAGTTAATGGGGTCGGATCTGCCGGGATTGCGAGGACACTCTTCAGCTGGTGAAACCTTATTGGGTGGTATTACCGATGTGAGGTGGTATGTACATAATAATAGAGAACGCATGGTGATAGAGTTTACGCGTAAAGTGGATTTCAAAGAAAGAACGATGGACGGGGTATTACATTTAACTATTTATCAGGTGGAGATGTCGAAGGGTTACCGAATTACTATCCCGTCAAACGCAAAATATGTGCAAGGAGTAAATATAAACATTCAGGAAGAATCAAAGGTTGAATTATCCATTCATGCGAGTTCGAAAGGCAGGTATTCTGTCTCGACGATGAATAAGAATAAGGAATATGGGTTCAGGATTGCAGTAGACATAAGTAATAATGCTGAATCTTCAAAAAGAAAAATAGAGGATACGGTTGAACGAACAGAAATAGAAAATGTATTGCCCATAAGCAGCGACTACGAGAAAGCTCTTAGGGGCTACCAGGCACAAAATTACCGTAAGGCAGAGTCGATACTGCAAAGTATAATAGGTCAATACCCAGATGATCAGCGAACGATAAATCTTTTGCTAAATATCTATGTCCAGGAAAACAGGGTGACCGATATTAAAAATCTGTTATTGCCAAGATTGAAAGTTATTACGAATGCCCAACTAACGGTGTTGGTCAAAATATTGTTGGCAGAAAATGACAATCTAGGAGCGCTAAATATACTCAATAAATCAGGTGAACGTAAATCCGCGGATATACTGCTTCTAAAAGCAAAAATATATCAGAAAAACAATATGCATAGGGAGGCGATAACCATGTTGGATGACGCGGCAGCCAAAGGGTTAAATATGGAAGTTGTAAAGATAAATAAGGCGATTTCATATGAGGCGCTGGGTATGAATAGTGAAGCATTGAAGGAATATGAATTTGTTTCCCAGCATGGGCAAATTTCTAGTTCCATGCAAGCATTCATTGAGAATCGAATTAAGTCATTACGCATAGCCAACGAAACGGTTAAGTAAGGTTCGCGTTTAAAAGAGCTATTTATGAAATTACCAGATGGCATAAATTTCAAAAATCTGCCAAGAAATAAAGTTAAAATTGGCGACCTATTGCGTCAGTACGAAATTATTACAGAGGACCAGCTAAATAAAGCCCTGGAAGAGCAAACTCGCACCGGTAGAAAGCTGGGGAAGGTGTTCGTAGATCTGGGTTTCGTAACAGAAGAAGAAATTACAAAAATATTAGCACACCAATTGGATGTTCCCTATGTTGATCTGACGCAGCAACAACCAAAAAAAGATGTAGTAAAAATGCTACCGGAAAATCTTGCCAGGAGATTCCGAGTTATTCCGATAGATAGGAATGACAGCGGTATTGTTTTGGGTATGGTAGATCCAACGGACATATATGCTTATGACGAAATTAGCGCAGTTCTGGATGAAAACATTCAGCCGGTAGTCGTCAAAGAAAGTGACCTTTTACATATTATTGATTTGGTTAATCAGCATAGTGATGAGATAAAAAATCTAGCAGATGCCGTTAGCCAGGAGGTAGGAGAGGCACATAGAGATCTTACGGATGAAGAAATGGCGGGCATCAGCGATGCGCCAGTTGTCAAGTTGATACAAACCATATTCGAAGACGCTGTGGTCGCCAATGCATCAGATATTCATATTGAACCAGATCGGGATGTGTTGCGGATTCGTCGAAGAATTGATGGCGTATTACATGAGCAGATAATGGATGATAAGCGTATTTCACCGGCGTTGGTCTCGAGATTGAAATTAATGGCGAGTTTGGATATTTCGGAAAGAAGGCTTCCACAGGACGGAAGATTTAATATTTCAATAAGGGACAAAAGCGTAGATATTCGAATATCTACCATGCCGACACAGTACGGTGAATCTGCTGTTATGCGTTTGCAGGATCAATCAAGTGGATTGTTGAAATTGGGGCAAATTGGCATGCCAAAAGACTTACAGGAAACCTTTAGGCGTCTAATAGGTAGGCCCCATGGAATCGTAATTGTTACTGGTCCTACAGGAAGTGGTAAAACAACAACATTGTATGCCGCTCTGAATGAGTTGAATCAGCCTCAAAAAAAAATAATAACTGTTGAAGATCCCGTTGAATATAGATTGCCACGAATTAATCAGGTTCAAGTTAATGCAAAAATAGGATTGGATTTTGCCCGGGTACTAAGGACAACATTAAGACAAGATCCAGACATTATTCTTGTAGGGGAAGTTCGCGATCAGGAGACAGCGGAAATTGCCTTACGCGCAGCAATGACCGGGCATATGGTGTTAACAACACTTCACACAAACGATGCACCAAGTTCCGCTCTACGCTTGATTGATATGGGCGTCGAACCATTCCTGGTGGCTTCTGCTGTTAATGGAATACTTGCACAAAGATTGGTTAGGAAGATTTGTGAAAAATGTAAATCAGAATACACGCCCTCGGCAACGGAAAGACTATGGTTAGAAAATGCGTGTAGTACGGGTGGAAAAATTGATAAGTTTTTAAAGGGAAAGGGTTGTAACTATTGTCACGGTACGGGTTACAAAGGTCGAATTGGTGTTTATGAGTTGCTCGAAGTGGATGAAGAGTTGGGCGGGGCGATTCAAAGGCAGGATTTTGCAGGGTTCAAAACGGTTCTAAAAAATAGTAAAAAGTATAAACCTTTGTTGCAAATGTCCATTGAATATATTAAGCAGGGTATTACAACAATAGAAGAGACTATGCGTATTGCCGGATGGGTGGAATAGAATGTCGCTTTTTCAATACAAAGCGAGGGACAGTCGCGGAAAAGAGGTCACCGGTACTATGGAGGCTCGCAATATTGACAATGCAGCCTCACAACTAGCCAATAGTGGCCTTGTGCCAGTAAATATAGTTGCATTAGAGGAAAAGTCCTCAAGAAGCAGCAATCTAAATGGAATATTTGCAAAGAAGGTCAGTACCAATGATCTTTTACAATTTTGTCGCCAAATGCACACCTTGGTGAAAGCGGGCGTACCATTGTTGGATGCAATAAATGGATTAACCGGGATTGTTAAAAATCCACTTCTTGAACAAGCATTAAGAGGGGTTGTCAATGGACTGCAAGGAGGTCAGGATTTGGCTTCTGCAATGAGTACTCAAAAAAACGTTTTTAACTTGTTTTTTGTAAATATGGTTAGGGTGGGAGAATCTACCGGGAAATTGTCGGAAATATTTAAAAGTCTTGCGGTTTATCTTGATAGAGACAAAAAAGCCAGAGATCAGGTAAAAGCCGCTATGCGGTACCCTACGTTTGTTATAGCCGCTGTTGGAATTGCATTTCTTGTAATAAATATTTTTGTTATTCCAACATTCTCAAATATTTTCAAAAGTATCGGATCAGAGCTACCTTTGATGACAAGAGCACTAATGGGAATGTCCAATATGTTAGTTAAGCATTGGGGAATACTGTTAGGTGCAATAGCAAGTATAACTTTGTTTTTTAAGTACTATGTAGAAACGCCTTCCGGCAGATTATTCTTTGACAAGAACATATTAAAGTTGCCTTTGGTAGGAAGTATCTTGCATCGGGCAATTATGGCTAGATTTGCCAGTCTGTTCTCTATGGCGATGAGTGCGGGTGTTCCGGTTGTGGCAAATCTAAATGTAGTTTCGGAGGCGTTAAACAACAGTTATATAAGCAAAAAAATATCCAGTATGAAAACCGGGGTTGAGCGAGGAGAGTCGATTAGCAGGACCGCAGCGCAAACAGGCATGTTTGATACGCTGGTTATTCAGATGATATCAGTCGGAGAGAAGACAGGCGCAGTTGATGATCTATTGGCGGAAGTCGCGGATTATTATGAACGCGAAGTCGAATACGATATTAGTAAACTTAGCTCTTCTATTGAACCAATATTGACGGTATTTATTGGGGTAATGGTTTTAATGTTGGCACTAGGCATTTTTATGCCGATGTGGAGTATGGGATCGGCTGCACTTCATAAATAGGAAAGCACTATTTATAGGAGCGAGGTAAATATCATATTGGGATTTGAAAATAACCTTTCCTACTGCGCAGATTAAAACAAACGCAAATATGTGTTTAGGGAATTACTTGTTTAGTAAAGAATTATCCTGCCTTTTAAAAAACACTGCAAATCAATATGTTATAGATAATTGGTTGACTTTCTATAGCAAACAATTTGTCAAGTTTCCAATCATTTTGCCGATATTTAACATGGAAAACTATTTCCGTCACTGGAAAAGCACTTAAATATCATTAATTTATCAGTGTTAAAACATACTATTTAGAGGTGTTCACGATGCGGAACCAAGGTTTTACATTAATTGAGCTGGTTGTGGTTATGGTTCTGATTGGGATTCTTGCAGCTGTAGCCGTACCCCAATTTGTAAATCTTTCGGGCAACGCTCGTCAGGCGGTTGTTGATTCCGCTGTCGATGCTGTAAGAACTGCCGCTACTTTTGCTCTTGCCAACAACAATGGGGTTCCAGCAACATCACCGGTTATTTTGGCCGGTGCTCAATTGGATCCTAATATCAATGTTGCCACGGCGGGAGCATCAAACTGCAATTTTACCTTTACTTACGCCGGGAATCCGGAAACGGCAGCTTTAGTACTGGAAGGTACGGGACTCTGTCAATAGTGCAATGACGTATAACTGCACGGGTATGAATTGGTGTACAAGAAATCCACGGGTTCAGAAGGATTCACGCTAGTTGAACTGGTAACGGTAATGCTTATTACAGGCATTGTCGCTGGATTGGCAATACCGAGGATTGATTTACGGCAGGGTAAGCTGTCTATGGAGGCTGCAGAGTTAGCGAAAGATATTAGGCATGTTCAGGTGATTGCTATGAATAAAGGGCTATCACACTTTATACATATTAAGGCAGATGGTTCACGGTATGAAGTAATGAACAATTCCGGCGTAATAACGGATCCTGCAACGGGCTCTTTGTATGTTCATACTTTACAAGCTGGAACAACTATTCAATCACCACTTAACACAAATATCTATTTTGACTACATGGGAAGACCGACAGATGTCGGTGGCGCACTTATTACAGGTCAGCAATTCGTGATTTTTGTTTCCTCAGGAAAAAGCACAACAGTATCAATCGAAGCATTGACCGGCTTCGTAACCTACTAGTTAGAGAGTTGAAAATATGTCAAAAAAACAAGTCTCGGGACTATCTTTATTGGAATTGGTTATCGTGATGGTGTTGCTGGGCATTTCAGCGACAGGAATTATGTCGTTATTTACTAATGTGGGCGTCGGTCTTAAGTCTAGTCAGGATATTCAAACAGGAACAAAGCTGGCTCAAGAGCTAGCAGAGCAGGTTATGGCGGACAGGCGTAACAAACTTAAAGGATATCTTTACGCCATTGATCAACCTGCCAATTATCCAGATGCGGTAGTAAGTGGATTTCAAAGGAAGCTACGGGTAACGGCGTTAGGCGCAGGTTCTGGATCATGTCCTGTGATGTCAGAGTGTAGCCGTATGGAGGTAGTTGTTTCTCGAGATGGCGTGTTGGTTTCAAGTCTGTCATTTCTTTTAATAAATTACTGATTCGGGAAAAGTGCACTCAGATGGCAGGAGGGTCCCGCGGATTTACTTTGTTAGAAATGGTAGTTTCCCTAGTGTTGTTATCAATTCTTCTTGGGATTGGAACAGGGACTCTAGTAAACGGGGTAAAAACGTATGCGCTGACTACCAGTATAATAGAGGCCAACAGCCAGGTGGGTTTTGCGGTAGAGCGTATCGGAAGGGAATTGAGAGAGATACGCAGGAATCCATTGGATCAAACCAAATACGATATTCAGGTGATGAGTCCAAGTCAGGTCACGTTTACAAAGTTTGATGGTACTAAAGTTACAATAAAACTAAAGGCAGGAAATGAGGTGGCTATGACCTACAGTACCATAGCAGGATTAGAGGCAAGGCTGTCATCGACTGGCGGTGGAATAGAATTCAATTATCTAACAAGTGATGGAGCAGTAGCGGTTGGGGCAGCGGATGTTGCCAGTGTTGAGTTTAAATTTAGCGTGGTAGTTAACGGATCAATATATAAGCAAAGTGCGACTGTTGCTCTGCGAGGATAGATGTCCGGTTATTTCTGTAATGAGGTAATGTTATGGAGCGGAAACAAGTTGTTGAGAAAATAATTGCACAACGTGGATCAATCACGCTGGTGGCGACACTTATCTTGATGTCTGTTGTTGCTGTAATGGTTCTGAACTCTCAGCGTATGGCCGGAACAACGGCAATGGATAGTTCGGTATCGAGTAAAGGAAATGAAGCTTTGTTTTTGGCGGAAAGTGGTGTCGAATATTTCAACAGAGTCCTGTCTATTGGAGACAAATGTAGTCAACTTTCAGCGAAATACCCAAGTGCTTTTAGCGTTGGCAACGGCGAATTCAAATTGGTATCCGCGAACGAGACAGTAACAAAAGGCTGCGATATGGTGATTGAAGGAAAACAGGATGGAAACTCACGTTTTTTACAAGCTATCGTGGAAAGGGAGTTACAGCCAATTGACGCAGCATTTGACAATATTTCTTCAATAGATTCATTCGTAGAAAAAGGTAATCCTCATCTGAGTTGTACTGAAGGAAAGATGTCAGGTATGACTGCGTTAATGGCAGAAGATCCTAATGAAGGCGCGGTTACCTGGGAGGATTTGGATGATGCACAAGGGGCGGTTGGTACAAGTGGAACATGGGGAGTGGTTGTGCAGTACGGAGGAAGTTACGTAGCAGGATTAGGGTCAAATTCACAAAAAATACCGGCTGTTACAGATGGGGCATTTATCAAAACTGCGTCAGGGGGATCAGGTGGCAGCATGGGAGGCAGCTCAGGAGGAAGTATGGGCGGCAGCTCAGGTGGCAGTATGGGTGGCAGCTCAGGAGGAAGTATGGGCGGCAGCTCAGGTGGCAGTATGGGAGGCAGCTCAGGTGGAAGTATGGGCGGCAGTATGGGAGGCAGCTCAAGTGGAAGTATGGGCGGCAGTATGGGAGGCAGCTCAGGCGGAAGTATGGGCGGCAGTATGGGAGGCAGCTCGGGTGGAAGCATGGGCGGCAGCTCAGGCGGAAGTATGGGCGGCAGCTCGGGTGGAAGCATGGGTGGTGGCTCAGGAGGTAGCATGGGTGGTGGATCGGGCGGAAGTATGGGTGGTGGATCGGGCGGAAGTATGGGGGGCGGCATGGGTGGAGGCAGCTCTGTAGCTCGATGGACAGGTTTCCGTCAAGGTGACTTAGGGCGGGTCCTACCTCCCGGTACAAAAGTTGATATCTCTTTTAATTTTCGTAAATGGTTAGCTACACCATCAAACAATCATTTATTTGCAGTTGATATGGTCACAACTGATGCGACGGTCTACAGAGTATGGTGCGACAGTGCTACCACGAGTGGTAATTGGATTGCCATAAAGAAGCAGTGGTCTGTTCCACAAGGGAAAGAACTCCAGAAAATAAGAATTGTATACGATCTTTCTGCAGACGGCCCGGGCAGTTCAGGTGGAGCTCACGCCAGTCTGCCGCCAGATTCTAACGCTTTAGCATGCTCATCTCCAGGTGTTTGGGGTTTTGTGAAAACAGGAGGGTGCATGGGTGGGCACGGTAGCAGTCAGAATAACAGAAACTTCATGTTGATTGATAACCTGACCATAGACAGCTATGCGATCGGTTCTATGTCAACCTGGCGAGAAGTTTCAAAGTAACTGGATAAATATATATGTCGACGTTGAAGGTCAAATGGAGACAGGACGGGGCGGTCGCCCTATCTATAATTTTTCTGTTCGTGGCGTTTCTGTCTATTATACTGGCCGTTGCGTTGCCGATGTCAGGTAGTAATCTAATGGACAATATTTTGATAAATCGTGGTAACTATGCGCTGTTTCTTGCAGAGAGTGGTCTAGAGCGGACCACTAAGCTTCTAAGTGTTGGTACTGTGTGTGACGATAGAATAAAGGAAGGTGCCATGACCTTCGGTAAAGGGGAGTTTGAAATCGAAAAAGTGGTATTAACGGATCAGGGATGTCAATTGACTATAAGTGGCAGTATAGGTGAAGAGAAAAGGACGGTAACTGCTACAGTAGCAAGGCAGGGTGTGTTGGTGAAAGATCTTTTTCGTCAGGTTTCTTTGGCCAAGTGGGATCATGCGGGTCCAACATACACGTCCTGCTCTATGAGCGGTTTGGTTTATCAATACAACGAAGGAGTCACCGATCTTGATACTTCTTTATCGGCAGATTCGGAAGGTGGGGCTTTGATTTTTGCCCTGCCTTTAAATGGGAAGTCTGGTGCCCATCGTACTTCGGCAGGAGTAGATACAGGGTTTATTAAAACATCGGCGAAGTCCGTGTATGCAGGAGCGGGAACGCTTAGCAAAAGGCACACCGGGTATATCGGTGCGGTGCTTCCGGAGGTCATAGGAGAAAATCAGTGGGTGTCTCTTGGGCTGCAGTTTCTGAAAGTGACATCACCTGGCACCAGGAATTCTCTTCTGGCTGTTGATCTGATCAGCAGCGATTCATCAGTTTATCGTGTATGGTGTAATGAAGAATTAACAACGGGCCAGAAATGGACTGAAGAAAATACGAAATGGCAGGTGCCTAAAGGTAAGGAAATTGTGGAGATCCGTATCGCATATGATCTTCATGTTTCTGGATCGGGTGCGATGCAGGTTTCTCGCTACGAAAGAACAGAACAATGTAGTCCGATCGAAGGAAACTACCAGAAAGTCGGGTTCAACTGCAGTGCAAATAGTAAAGATTACATGGCGATTGACAATTTGCATTTGGAAAGCTATGCGGTAAAAAACTTGGATTCCTGGCAGGAATCGGAAAGACAGCAATGAACAATATGGTTAAAAAGATATATCAGTTCAAGGAGAGGCTGTTACGCAGACAGCTTTCGACTGAGGGCAGGTCAGGTGTAGTGCTGGACGATGCAGGGCTATCATTTGCCATAATTCAATATCGCTCACAGGGAAAGCCAATCCTTGCGGATTTTGGATATTTACCACAGGTTAGCGGGGCGGATAGAAGTCTTGTGTTACAAAAAATGGTCAAGCAACATGGTCTTAATAAATATTACTGCTCGACCTGTGCTCAGCCCGGCAGGTATAGGATACTAATGTTAGAAAGACCGGGAAATGTTCCTGAGGATGAGTTGCTGCCGGCTGTACGATGGCGTGTGAAAGAGTTGATTGATTTTTCTCTGGATGATGCCATTTTGGACGTTTTTTCCCTGCCTGGACAGGGTATGCAACAACGAAACCTGAATGTTGTTGTTGCCAAGAGGAGTGACCTCGAGCCTAGGGTGCGAGAGTTACAGATTGCAGGTTGCATATTGGATTCAATAGATATTGTCGAAATGGCGATAAGGAATATCACGCTATTGATGCCGGAAGATGATCAAGGGTCTGCAGTTATCTATCTCGGAGAGAATTCAGGGCGTATTGTAATTACTCGAAAGGGAGGTCTTTATCTGTCACGCGTGGTAGACATTGGAATGGGTCATTTGCGCGTTGAGGAGGATGACAGCGGTTTGCGTATGGAAAGAGAAGATTTAATAAGCGCGCAACATATGCAGTCACTGCTGGAGCGATATGCTTTGGAGATGCAACGTTCACTCGATTATTACGAAAGTCATTTTCCAGTTCCACCCATAAAGCAGGTCTTACTAACGCCGGTTGGTGATTTGAACAGTACTATGGAAAGCTACCTGGCATCGGTTATGCGGTTGCCTGTAAAGGTTATAGATCTAAATGATATCCTGGAGTGTTCTGATATTATAGATCGCAATATGCAGGAAAAGTGTCTGCTGGCAATCGGTGTTGCTTTGCGAGATGTCAGTGAACACCTTTCATCGAGCCAGCCGGTGGCGGCGGTTGGCTAAAGGGGATTTTCATTTAGTTCCTCGGAAATATCCTCATCATCGTTAATTCCCAGGTCTTTTATTTTGCGCGTTAGAGTATTTCTGCCCCAGCCCAATAGTTTTGCCGCTTCCTGTCGGCGGCCAGCCGTATAGCTGAGAGCGACATCAATCAGTGTCTTTTCGAATTGCTCTGTGGCGCCTTGTATAATGCCTATATCACCACGATTCAGAGCATTGGAAGCCCAATGGCGCAAAACGCTCTCCCAGTCTTCTGATTCGCTGCGTTTTGAATTCACATTTTTGAGTTCCGGTGGTAAGTCTTCCATACGGACAACTTGTCCGGGAGACATTACGGTCAGCCAACGGCAGGTGTTTTCCAGCTGACGTACATTGCCTGGCCAAGGCAACCGGCAAAGGTATTTTTCCACAACAGCATCCAGTTGTTTAGGTTCGGTTGCCAGTTCTTTTGCGGCAATAATCAAAAAATGTCTAGCCAGTATTGGTATGTCCATGCTGCGTTCGTGAAGCGCGGGCACATGTATACGGATAACATTTAAACGGTGAAACAGGTCTTCGCGGAAAAGGCCTTCAGCGACGCGTTGCTCGAGGTTTTGGTGAGTAGCTGCAATTATACGTACATCAACCTTAATGGGGGAGTGGCCGCCGACACGATAAAATTCACCATCGGCCAAAACACGCAATAGCCGTGTCTGTAGTTCCGGGGGCATATCGCCGATTTCGTCAAGAAACAAGGTGCCGCCATCAGCTTGTTCAAAACGGCCTTTTCGCAAAGATTGGGCACCTGTATAGGCTCCCTTTTCATGGCCAAAAAGCTCCGACTCAAGTAGCTCTTTGGGTATTGCGGCGGTGTTCAAGGCTATAAAAGTATTGTTGGAGCGCGGGCTATGACGGTGAAGTGCGCGGGCCACCAGTTCCTTACCCGTTCCGGATTCTCCGTTGATTAAAACTGTAATCTTGGATCTTGATAGACGACCTATGGCGCGAAACACTTCTTGCATGGAGGGCGCCTCGCCAATGATCTCCGTATCCGGGGTTTTATCCTTGGCGGACTTCAGTGGTTCCTCTCTGTAGTGTTGTACAGCCCGTCTTACCAATTCTACAGCTTCATCGGTATCGAAGGGTTTGGGCAGGTATTCGAATGCGCCACCCTGGTAGGCAGAGACGGCGCTGTCGAGGTCGGAGTGGGCAGTCATGATAATTACCGGCAGTTGAGGGTAACGTTCATGAATTTTTTCTAACAAGGTTAAACCATCCATACCGGGCATACGGATATCAGTAATTATGGCCGCAGGCTGGTGGCGTTCCAGTTCCAGTAAAATGCCGTTCGCCTGATCGAAATGGCGGATAGACATATCTGCTTGGGTCAGGGCCTTTTCCAGTACCCATCGGATGGATCGATCGTCATCTATAATCCAGATTTGTTCTTTATTGGTCATGATCATTGGGCTCAGTAGTTACGGGAAGAAAAATAGAAAAGCAGGTATGGCCGGGTTCACTTTCACACTCGATCAATCCATTATGTTGATTGATTAGGGATTGCGCGATAGACAGACCAAGGCCGGTGCCTTCGGCACGACCGCTGATCAGAGGGAAAAAGATGTTTTGTTTGATTGCCGGATCTATGCCCGGGCCATTATCGATGATGTCTATCTGCAAAACCAGACGGTGCATGGTGTTGCCAATGGTAAAGCGACGTTGGCTGCGAGTTCGCAAAGTGATTTCACCATTTCCGGCCAGCGCCTGAACAGCATTGCGAACGACATTGAGAACTGCTTGTATGAGTTGATCGGGATCGGCGAGCAGGTCCGGTAGGCTGGGATCGTAATCGCGCTTGATTGTTGGCCCGTTTTTATTCTCGGCGCTGGCTAATGCGTACACACGCTCAAGGATAAAGTGAATATTGGTCTGCGCCTTTCTGGGTAAAGTGTTGGGCAACAACATCCGGTCTACCAAATTGCGCAGGCGGTCGGCTTCATCGATTATCACCTGGATATATTCATTCAGTTCAAATGAGTCCAATTGTTTGGAAAGCAGTTGCGCCGCACCGCGGATACCCCCTAGCGGATTTTTTACCTCATGGGCCAGGCCGCGCAACAGGGCCTGGGTAGCATGCTGTTGGGACAGCAGGGTCTCTTCCCGCGTTATGCGTAGTTGCCGGTCTACCTGGGTGATTTCGACCAAAAGGTAGTCTCCAATAATTGGGTGCGCCACGGGCATTACCCGGCAATCGGCCTTGAGGCTGTTTTGATTGTGTAGTACCAGAGAGAGCTCCCTTTCCGTGATGGGATGCCATTGAATCAGGGCTTGGTTCAACGAGGTCAGAAGGTCATCACCGGCTGCCAGTAGCCACGTCAGCGGTTGGCCTACAACACGTCGCGCACTGACGCTAAACAACTCTTCTGCTGCCGGGTTCAGGTAGGCCAGATTAAGCTTAGGAGTCACGACCAGAACGCTGGTCACCAGGTTGTCCAGGATATGTTTGGGCGGCAGTGTTTGGCTGTGAAAGGTTTCTTTGCTCAAAGTAGTAGTCCTCATGATTGGGCTTCAGCAAGAACCAAACCAGTTTTATACACGTCACAAATAGAATTAAATAGACCGGAAAATCAATAAGATACAACAGGCTGTGCGATTGAAGTTGGCGGGGTTGCAAGACTTGCTGGTGGCCACTGCACTAATATAGACCAATATGCACCAAAATAGTGCATATAAATTATCGTTTATGGGTCAGGGCTGAATGGCGCTTTAAATGGACCGTCGTCGCTGGTGCTGATATCAGTTTCCGGCCTTGGCTGTCGATAATAGTCGCCGCCAAGGTATGGGTGCCACGATCAATGTTTTGTAGGCTTAGCTTGGGCGATGTGTAGCGGGTGGGCAAACGCGTACCGTCCAGGGTAATCGCTATGCGGTGCCCCTGTTGTGTCTGCAAAGGCGGATTCACCTTAAGCTCAATGATAATTGTGCCACTGTCATCCCAGACAGTGTCGTCACTGCTGGGACGACTCCAGTTCAGGGATTGATAACCGGCAAAAGCCTTGCCTTTTCCCTCGCCCTCCGGCTCGTTTACCTTTGTTTCGAGATCACGGGCTTGTTCTTTGTAGGTGGGAAAGCTGATCTCGCTACCCTTTCTTAATTGCACCGATTCACCCTTGCCGTCCGGAATATCGGTATAGATAACCTCACCATTGGGGCCAACACTTTTATAGATGCCCGCCAAGGCAGATGTCATGGGGATTGACAGTATCAGGAATAATAAAGGAACGAGGTGCTTCATTGTGGCTCCGGTACCAGGGATAGGGCTAGCCTAGCCCAATTCCGGGCAATAAAAAAGGAGACGCCCCGCAGGACGTCTCCTTTTCGTACAAACCTGTAATCGGAGGATTACAAGCTGTAGTACATGTCGAATTCCACCGGATGGGTGGTCATGCGCAGACGGGTAACTTCGTCCATCTTCAGCTTGATGTAGGCATCGATCATGTCGTTGGTGAAGACACCGCCGCGGGTCAGGAACTCGCGATCGCGATCCAGATAGTCCAGCGCCATATCCAGGGCGTGACATACGGTCGGGATATCCTTGGCCTCTTCCGGCTCCAGATCGTACAGATCCTTGTCCATGGCTTCGCCGGGATGGATCTTGTTCTGGNNACGGGCGTGTTTGATGATACCGCCGATGTAGTACAGGGCAGTCTCGGACAGTCCGCCGTACTCGTTACCGGTGAACAGGTTGACGCCGTCTTTGGCCAAAGACTGGTGTACGTGCATACCGGAACCGTTGTCACCGACCATGGGTTTGGGCATGAAAGTAGCTGATTTGCCATAGGCGTGGGCGACGTTCTGCACGCAGTATTTCAGAATCTGTACTTCGTCAGCTTTTTTTACCAGGGTGTTGAAGGCAACGCCGATTTCGCACTGACCGGCAGTGGCCACTTCGTGGTGGTGTACTTCCACCTTCAGGCCCATGTCTTCCATGGCCAGACACATGGCGGCACGGATGTCGTGCAGAGAGTCTACCGGGGGAACGGGGAAATAGCCGCCTTTGACGCCAGGACGATGACCCATGTTGCCGTCCTGATAGACACGCTCGGAGTTCCAGTCGGCCTCTTCGGAGTCGATCTTGACGAAGCAGCCGCTCATGTCGGCGCCCCAGCGGACGTCGTCCAGAATGAAGAATTCGGGCTCGGGACCGAAGTATGCGGTATCGGCGATACCGGTAGACTTCAGGTAGGCCTCGGCACGACGGGCAACGGAACGCGGATCACGCTCGTAGCCCTGCATGGTGTTGGGNNGATCATGTCTGATTCGTTGATACCTTTCCAGCCGGAGATGGAGGAACCGTCGAACATTTTACCGTCTTTCAGGGTGTCTTCATCGATCTGTGACGCCGGGAAGGTCACGTGTTGTTCTTTACCGCGTGTGTCGGTAAAACGGAAGTCGACGAATTTGACCTCCTTTTCTTTCATCAGCTTTAAAACATCTTTGGCGCTTGACATGGGATTCCTCCAATAGCTTGGGTCGTTACTGTTAAAAAAGATTTGTTGTCGGGCCTACCCGTTTTTTACCCTAAATGGCATAAACCATGCCATGGGCAGGTGAGCGAATTATTTGTTACTTTACAAAGTGTTACGTCATTTCAGGGATATTGTGAGCGCACCATGTTGGTGCAATCCAATTCGGATGCACCATAATAGTGCATTAACTGAATTGAACAGTAATACTTGCGATTGCCTTCTCCTGCTTGGCGATACGGGTAAACTGCTCGCGCAGTTCTTGACCCTGCTGAATACTCTCCAGGCGGTCCAAGGGTAATTGCACCTGGACATAGATCCGGCCATCCAGATAGTGCAGGGTAATATCTTCGATTAATCTTGCCGTTTCAATATGTGCCCAATGTTTTTTCAGGTTTTTTATCACCTCATCGCGAAGTGGCAGGTGACAGCAAGGGGTGGTCTCCTGGTCATCTTCTGGGTCGATATGGACCAGAACGTCGGTGATTTCGTCAAATTGATTGATCAACTTGCTGCGAACACGTTCACTTATCTGATGTCCTTCAGAGAC
>DKAX01000061.1:0-26206 GCA_002450975.1 Proteobacteria bacterium UBA6915 | reverse complement strand
ACCGCATCGCTGCGGTGGTGCCAGGCATTGGCCTTGAGCAGGTTGGAGCGGATTCGCTTAGCCACCCGTAGGGTATATATATAGAGGATTTCCTTGGAGAGTATGGAGATCGCGGCGATGATCAAAACGGCGAAGTGGGGGGTTAGCAACAGCTCGGGATTGAACAGGCGCCGCGTCGCATCGAAGGCTATGCCCGCCCCGATCAAGATCAGAAACAGGCCCAGGCCGACGGTTATGACGGTTTCGATACGGGCATGTCCGTAGGGATGCTCTTCGTCGGCATCTCGACTGCCGTGTTTGGCAGCCCAGATAACCAGGGCATCGGTGATCAGGTCTGAGAGTGAGTGGACGCCATCAGCAATCAGTGATTGGGAGTGGCCCCACCAGCCGACGACGACCTTGGCCAGGGCAAGCAGGGCGTTGACTACCACACCGATTAGGGTGACGCGCTTGACTTGGGGGTAGCGGCCATCCATTTCGCGGGCGTTTACTAAGTGGTTGTCAGCCATCGTGTCCAATCCGAATGGTGAAGATGATGTCGTTGCCTTCGGTGGTGATATCGACTACCTCATGGCCGTTGATGCGGCACCAGGCCGGGATATCGTTGCGCGTGCCGGGGTCGGTGCAGGTCACTTGCAGGATATCGTCAGGGGACATTTTCTGCACTTGATTCTGTACCCGAATGACAGGCATCGGGCAGAGTAACCGGCGTGCGTCCAATTGGGTTGGCTGATCAGACATACCACTCCTGCGGTATGGCCTCGCTGGCCATCGGGTTTACCTGGAGCTCAAAGGCCGCGCTGTCGGTGGGTTTGACCATGACTGTGACCTGCTCTGCATCACGCCCCTGGCTGAAACGGGCCATGATACGGGCCGCCAGTTCCAGGTCGTCCTGGCTGGTTTCGCCATCCACCAGCACCAGTGGTCCACTATGACTGGTGGCGCGCATATGGGTGAACTGTTTACGGTATCCGTCCATGAAATTGTTCTCCCCCTCCTCCCGGCCGATGATCAGTTTGAAATTGGGGCGTGGGCGGATATGGCGCCCCACTTTGAGTAGCATGATGTCGTCCAGCTCGTAGTCCCGTTTCTGACGGGCCTTCCACAGGTCGGCCAGTTTGGTCGAATAAGCCGGATCGGTGAGAAAGCAGCAGCCACCTGCCGGTTGGGCGTAATCTTTCAGGCCGAATTCAGCAGCCAGGGCCATTTGTGGCTTTCGGGAACGGCCGCTGATTTTATGGAGTTTTTCGCGGTCCACCCAGCCCTCACGCTCAGGCAGGGTGGGGCGCATGTTTTTGGCGCACAACGGGCGCAGCAGGCGCTCACCGGCCCCCGATTCTCGGGCAACCAAAGGCAAGGTGTCGCGGCGCTGGGACATAGGGCGCTGGCCGACCACCTCACCGGTAATAATAAAATCGAAATCGTGTTGTTCCATCCACTCAACAGCTTTCTTCAGCATGAATCCCTTGCAGTCCAGGCAGGGATTGAGGTTGGAGCCGTAACCGTGTTTGGGATTGATGACGATATCCTTGTACTCCTCGGAGACATCGATGATATGCAGCTTGATACCCAGCTGTTCTGCGGTCCATAGGGCGTTGTTACGTTTGTTCTTGTTCTGATCCTGCTTGCGGATGGCGTGGGTATGCCCCTCGACGCAAAAACCGGTGTAGAAATTGATTCCTTCGACGTGGATGCCTTGCTCAAGCATGACGCGTGCGGCGAGCATGGAGTCCAGTCCCCCCGAAATCAGGGCGACGGCTTTACGTATTGGCTTGTTCATGTGTGATTTCAATGAGCTGGAGTTTGTATATAGAGTTGACCGAGGAGGGCATTCTAACCCAATTCGACCGATGGTGGGCAATTATAGCAGTAAAATTGTGTGTTAGTGCCGGGTTTTACCGTTAGTGGCGCCTGATGGCAAGGCGCCGGTCTGTTCGGTAAGAGTTTGATAGGCCTGGTTACTGCCGCAGCCTTGCCAGAGGTCAAAGGCCTGCAAAGGGGTTAATAGTGGTTCCTGCCGGTTGCGTTGGCTAATGGCCTGCAGGATATCCATCAAGGTGACAAAATCGTTGGATAGGGCCGCATAGACCTCGGCCAGGGCATCGCGCAGGTTGTTGGCCAGTTGCAGATAGGCACTGCGCCCCAGATCGACATAATAGCCGATGCTGACCCGGCGCCTCTCTGCCCGTTGGGGGAAAAGGCCGGAAAAGAGCAGGCACAGATCGCCCACCTCGGCCAGCCGGTGCTGGCGCTCGCGGCCTTGACACAGCTGACCTTGCAGGTAATCGAGCGCCAATACCCTGTGGGTGACGTCAGGGCGCTGGCTGAAGCGCATGAGCAGGAAGACTAGATAACTTTCCAGCTCTTCATTAATGGAATAGGCCTGCTGATTGACGGTTTCGGCAATCAACTCCTGCCAGAGGGCGGTGGACGTGGCGTGTAGTTTGATCGAACTCATAAGTTCCCCTGATAAAAGATCGGCGTGGCCGGGGATAACTTGAGTGGATTGTGGATTTTCCGGCGCTGGTGTACGTCTGGATGCCGTGCACCAGTTATTTTTTCTGGCCGATTTTTCCTTCGGTGCCATTCAGCAGGTTTTTGATATTGCTGCGATGACGCCAGATCAACAGCAGGCATAGCGGGATGGCCATGGTGACGTATTCCTGCGGATTGTTCAGCAGCCATAGATAAACCGGAGTCAGTGTGGTGGCCGTGAGAGCCGACAGTGAGGAGTAACGAAAGACATAAGCCATCAACAACCAGGTACCAAGCACGGCAAGCGACACCGGCCAGGACAGGCCAATCAATACTCCAAAGGCGGTTGCTACGCCCTTGCCGCCTTCGAAGCGAAAGAATATGGGATAGAGGTGACCCAGAAACGCAGCAAAACCGGTGGCCGCGAGGACCGCTGGTGAGACATCCAGTGCACTGGCAATGACTACCGGTATCACCCCTTTGAGGGTATCACCTAGCAATGTGATGATGGCCGCCTTCTTGCCGCCAAAGCGCAGGACATTAGTGGCTCCCGGATTACGCGAACCCTGTGTGCGCGGATCGGGTAGCCCCATGAGTTTGCAGACAATGATGGCCGAAGAGACGGAACCCATCAGATAGGCGGCGATTATGATGATGCTGGACAACATGGCGTTATTATCGCCGGGATGTTATGGTGCCGGTCAAGCGATTTTTGTCTGATTCAAAACATTTCCGGATGCTGAGGCTATGGACATTATTTATCTACATGACCTGAAGATCGATACGGTGATCGGCATCTTCGATTGGGAACGGCGCATACGCCAGACCATTACTCTGGACCTTGACATGGGTTTCGATATTAGCAAGGCGGCGCAGAGCGACTCCATCGACGATACGCTGAACTACAAGGCGGTTGCCAAGCGTTTGATTCAGTTTGTTAGTGACAGCGAGTTTCAATTGGTCGAGAGGCTGGCGGAAGAGGTGGCGAGAATTATTCGAGAGGAGTTTGCAGTCCGTTGGGTCCGTGTGCGCCTGAACAAACAAGGGGCGGTGCGTGGCGCGCGTGATGTCGGTGTGATCATCGAGCGAGGTCAAAAAGATTCATGACGCGGGTTTATGTCAGCGTCGGCAGCAATATCGATAAAGAGAAACACATCCGTGCGGCAGTGAAGCAGCTGCGCACGAACTTCGGTGAATTGATTCTGTCGTCGGTCTATGAGAGTCATGCCGTGGGTTTTGCCGGTGAGAATTTTTTCAATATGGTGGTGGGGCTGGATTGTGAGTTACCGGTACACGAGCTAGCTGCCCTGCTACGTGATATCGAACAGGCACAGGGGCGTAGCCGCGATGCGGCACGTTTTAGCGCGCGTACGCTTGATCTGGATCTGTTGTTGTATGGCGATGCGGTATTGACCGACGGCAAGATCAAGCTGCCTCGTGATGATATTGCCGAGTATAGTTTTGTGTTGTGCCCTTTAGCGGAGATAGCGCCTGATCTGTTGTATCCCCTTTCCGGGGTTAGTTACGCAGTAATGTGGCGGGAATTTACCGGTGACCGCACCGGCTTGTGGTCCATACCGTTTTCCTTTGACGAGTAAAGACGTTATCAGCGCTTAACACCAGCAATAACGATCACAGCCCAGGTCGGCAATATGGCACTTTTTGAAACGTACGGTGTTTCCTACAGGGAAGCCGGCAATTTCCTTGTCACTGGGAATAACTTCGATAGTTCCTGTGAAACCTTCGTCATCATTATCAACAATCTTTACCCAAAAACCTTCGTTGCGTTCGCTTAGAAGCTGAACGAAACAATCGGGTCCCAGGCCGTTGACCTTTTGTTGATCCGGCAGGTTGATGGTATCAGGAAATTGCTGGGCCAGTAGGTGTATGTCTTTAAGATTCGCGTTCATGGTCTGAACTCTCCAGTGGATCACTACTCGTGGTGTTGCAAAATGTGTGCAAAGAATCGTCTCGACTTCCTAGATGCTCGGCACATCCTCATCCCGTTGGAGTCTTAATTAAATCTTAAGTACTGGCCGTAATTTATGCAAGTACTTGGTTTAATGATTAATTGTGTAGGTATAGGCGGTGTTGAAAAAAGAAGGTGATTGTCGAGCAATTCGATATATAACTTTGACTTGATCAAAATTGCTCTATATGTGTAGGCGCTAAAGCGCGACAGGCTGTGCCGCACCCTGGGTTTCGATGGGCTCGTGTTGGATCAGGATGCGGTTGTTGCCGCGTTTGATCGCCTTGTGCATGGCATAGTCGGCAGCGCGATTGACTGCCAGGCTATTGGGGAAGCGCACACCCTGTTGCGCCACACCAACACTGATTGTCACCGAGACCCTGCGGCTGCGTTGACGCTCCAGCAATACCTGCATCAGGCTGGATTTGCGCCGGTCGACGGCACGGGTCGTGAATAGGCGCGACGAGATGCGAGCCCGCAGTTGCTCCAGTTGTTCCTGCACGCTAATCAGATTGGTGTTTTGAAATACCAGGGCAAACTGACTGGGGCCGCTGCGAAACAACTCGGCATCCGGTGTTACCTGGCGCATCTGGCTGGTGACGTAGCGTAACACCTGTTCACCGGTCTCCTGGCCATAGCCCAGGTTGTAGACCTCGAAGTGATCAATATTGATTTTGGCAATAATGAAGTCTGACTTGAGCAGGCGTAATTTGCTTTGGTAGCGTGGCGCGGCCGCCAGTCCGGTCAACTCATCCTGAACGGCATAGAGCCAGGCATTCTGCAGCACGGAGGCGATCAATACCAGCATGGCCCCATTCAGGAACAGGGCCGTATTCAAGGGATCGCTTTGGACTACAGCGAAAAAACACATGGCCAAGGCGACGGCGTGGCTGACAGCGCGATTGCTGTAGATCAGGACCACCTTTAACAAAGAAAAGGCCAGGGCGGCGCTAAATAAAACCCAGGCTGCCTGCGGCACGTAGACGTGATCCGGCAGGGGTTTGACGATGAACTGAAAGTGGACAAGGCTGAGCCAGCCCGAGTGGATTTGCCAGTCAGTGACGGCGACCAGGGTGAACAGGGCTAATATCGCGCCGTTGCGCATCACGCTTTCCGGGCTGAGCAGGCCTCGTTGACTGACGGCAGGCAGGCGCATGAAACCGATGACCAACAACAGGCAGCCGAGGGCGTAGATGTGTTTCACGTTATCCGGCAGAACGCCTGGGATCTGATCAGTCAAGGTCAGCGTGATATGACTTGCAGCGATCAGCGTCAGCAAGGGGAAGATTCGATTATCGCTGTAGCGCTTGCAGACAGAATAGCCGGTCGCCAACAGCGCCAGCACCAGCACATTGTAGAAATAGACTACCGAATGACCCATTTGCGGGGTAAAAGGCCATACCAGAAAGGCCAGCACGGTCAGGCCGGCGGGGATGCTGAAGTAGTAGAGGCGAATAGCAAGATCAGGGGTCATGTTTACTTCCTGGATTAACTGTTGAGAGAGCGGCCGCCGTCGACCGTCAGTATGTGTCCGCTGGTATAGGCTGCGTCCCGAATCAGAAACAGTGCCGCACGGGCGATGTCGTCCGGGCTGCCCTGGCGTTTTAAAAAGGTTCGGCTGATGATCTTTTCCTGGGTGACGTCATCCATGGCGTGTTCCGGCCACAGGATGGCGCCGGGCGCGATGGCGTTGACTCGAACCTCAGGGCCCATCTCGCCGGCCAATGCCTTGGTCATCATCACCAGACCGGCCTTGGCCATGCTGTAAACGGGGTAACCCTTTAACGGACGGTCGGCGTGAATGTCGACGATGTTGACGATACAACCGGCGCGCTCTTTTAGATAGGGGTAGGCCGCCTGGGCCAGGAAAAAGGGGGCCTTGAGGTTAGTCCCCATCAGGTCTGACCAGTGTTGTTCATTGGCCTCCGCCAATGGGGTTGGGTAAAAACTGGAGGCGTTATTGACCAGGATGTCCAGGCGCTGCCAGACGGAGGCGGCATGTTTGACCAGCACAGGCAGGGCAGCCGTATCCAACAGGTTTGCCGATACCAGGGACACAGAGTGTTGGCGTGCGGTTTCCAGCTCCTGTTTGAGTGCTTCGGCGGCCTGCTGTGAGCGGTGATAGTGCAACACCAAATTGAAGCCCTGGGCATGAAAATGGCGCGCCATGGCTGCGCCAATGCGATGCGCTGCGCCGGTGATCAGGATGACCCTGGTTTCTATGTTATTCTGCGAGTTTTGCTGCACGTCGACCCCCGCAGCTATTCTTAAAGAAATCCGGGGTTGGCTCAAGGTATAACTGCGGGAAATTTGATCTATGCGGGATATTTCTAAGGGGCGGTTAATCTCCAGGCCGGGCTCTCCACAATCTATCAACGAGTTACCGTTGCCGGGAGTGGAGGCTCTGGCGCACAGCCAGGAATTGCGCGACTTTATCCATGAGAAACTGGACGCGGCCGGCGGTTGTGTCCCCTTTCGACTCTTTATGGATTGGTTGTTGTATGCGCCCGGCCTGGGTTACTACAGTGCCGGAAGTCGCAAGCTGGGTGAAGCGGGTGATTTTGTCACTGCACCGGAGATCTCCTCCCTGTTTTCAGCTTGTCTGGCGGCCCAGTGTCGACAGGTGTTGGACTATTTACAAGGTGGGTCCATCCTGGAATTCGGTGCCGGCAGTGGTGTCATGGCCGCCGACATCCTTGCAACCCTGGAGACATGGGATAGTCTGCCCGAGAGTTACCAGATTCTGGAGGTCAGCGCCGATCTGCGTCAGCGCCAGCGGCAGACCCTGGCCGAACGGGTGCCCCATTTATTAGATCGGATTTGCTGGTTGGACGCTCTACCCGACAAGTTTGACGGTGTGATGCTGGCTAATGAGGTGTTGGATGCGATGCCTGTGCACCTGGTGCAGATAAATGCTCAGGGCGGCATCGATGAGCTCTATGTGGAGGAGCAGGCTGAGGGCTACGCCTGGTGTGTTGGTCCGGTCACTGATGCCGCCATCGAACAGCGCCTGGCATCGCTAATACACGAATTGGGTTCCGGTTACTGCACCGAGGTCAACCTGGCAGCTGAGCTGTGGTTGCAGCAAGTGGCGGCGGTGTTGCAGCGTGGTTCCTTAGTTTTGATCGACTATGGTTTTCCGCGACGGGAGTATTATCATCCCCAGCGTCGTGATGGCACCCTTATGTGTCACTACCGCCACCGCGCCCATGGCGACCCATTTATCTATCCCGGACTACAGGATATTACCGCCCATGTCGATTTTACCGCCGTGGTTGAGGCGGGTGCTGAAGCCGGCTTGTCCTTGTCCGGCTATACTTCCCAGGCGATGTTTCTGCTGGCCAATGGCATGGATGGATTTCTTGCCCAACGCAGCGCGCAGCTAACCGATGAGGCGCAGCGAATAACGCTGGCGGATCAGGTGAAGAAGCTCACCCTGCCGCATGAGATGGGCGAGTTATTCAAGGTGATGGTGCTGAGTCGGGGGCTGGATGATCTGGAGCTACAGGGCTTTGCCCTGAATGACCAATCCGGCCGTTTATAAAAACACGAAAAGGTAATGACATGGATTTGATTCATATTATCGTTCTGGCCTTGTTGCAGGGTTTGACCGAGTTCCTGCCCATATCCAGTTCGGCCCACTTGATTCTGGTGCCGCGCCTGGTCGACTGGCCCGACCAGGGGCTGGCATTCGATGTGGCGGTCCATGTGGGCACCTTGTCAGCGGTTGTGTTCTATTTTCGCCACGAAATCGTTCGGTTGTTTTTCGATTGGACACAGTCTGTGGTGCAACGGCGCAGAGTGGGTGAGAGCAGCCTGGCCTGGGCCGTGTTGCTGGGGACTATTCCGGCCGGGATGGCCGGTCTGCTGTTCAAAGACGAAATCGAACTCTATTTGCGCTCGCCGCTGGTGATAGCCGCTACCACCATAGGCTTTGGTCTCTTATTGGGCTGGGCCGACTGGCGCGGCCGGCGTCAGCGCAGTGAACACACCATCGGCTGGCGTGACACCCTGGTGATCGGTTTGTCTCAGGCACTGGCACTGATTCCCGGCACCTCCCGTTCCGGTATCACCATGACCGCCGCTCTGATGATGGGCCTGACGCGCACCGCAGCGGCGCGCTTTTCTTTTTTACTTTCCATTCCTATTATCCTGGCCGCCGGAGGCAAACTAACCATCGATCTGCTGCAGGGCGAGGGGGCGGTGTTGTGGGATGCCTTGTTGATCGGCTCTGTGTTGTCGGCGATCACGGCCTATTTGTGTATTCACTATTTCCTGAAGCTGTTGGATCGCATGGGTATGATGCCCTTTGTGGTGTATCGACTGCTGTTAGGGGTGGTGTTGCTGGTGCTGTTCTGATCTTCACTGGAGCGCAGATTGTATACGCTACGTTACCGCACACTGTGGTTGACCATTGGCTGGGGATTGGTGGCTCTTGTGGTATTCCTCTTGCTATTACCGGATCCCCCTGGTGTCATAGAAGGCAGCGACAAGCTGGCCCATTTGCTGGCCTACGGTGTATTGATGGGCTGGTTTGTCCAGCTATATCCCCGCGGCCGACACTGTCACTGGGGCCTGGCTTTTATCGCCCTTGGCGGCGTGTTGGAACTTGCGCAGGGATTGGTGGGATACCGGGAGATGGAGGCCTATGACCTGTTGGCCGATGGCGTCGGTGTTGGTTTGGCCTGGTTGGCCGGTGCCACGCCTTTTTCCGGTGTGTTGGCGGCGCTGGAGCGACATTGGTCAGGTGTCTGAAGGCAAGGTCAGAGCTTGGGCGATAGCGCGGCAACGTGCCTGCTCCAGGGCTTGTGCCATCTGTGGTCCGCTCAGACCTTGGTCAACCAGCGGGCGGTTGTCGACCGACGCGGCGGCGACCAGTGCCTTACGCAGGATTCCACCTTGCGGTAGTTCGCGCTCCTCATAGCCCGGCCGGCCGCGGGCATCGGCCTCGCAGGCAAGCAGGAATTGGTCGAAGCGCTGCGGGCGGCGAAAGGCATCCAGGGCCTGCAAGGTTTTCAAAATGGTTGCCGGCCTGAGTTCCCCTGCGCGATGGTAATGTAGATGGTATTTACATACCGCCACTGCCAGTTGGCGAAAATCCTTGGGGATACGCAGACGTGTACATACTGCCTCCACCAGGGGGGCGCCTTTAGACTCGTGATCGATATGGCGCGGCCACTGTTCGGGCGGAGTGATGCCCTTACCCAGGTCATGTAACAGGGCGGCCAGGCGCACCTGCGGGTCAGGACTCAGCCGGCAGGCCTGCTCCAGCACCAGCAAGGTGTGGATACCGGTGTCGACCTCCGGGTGGTGCTCCACGGGTTGCGGCACGCCCCATAGACGATCCAGTTCGGGGATGAGTACGGCGAGGGCACCACAGTCGCGCAAGACCTCGATGAAGCGCACGGCGCCGGGCTCTGTTAGTGCCTTGGCCATCTCGGCCCAGACCCGCTCCGCCACCAGGGCGTCGACCTCACCGGCCCTGACCATGCCGCGCATCAATTCCAGGGTATCGTCGGCGACGGTAAAGCCCAGAGGTGCCAGGCGTGCGGCGAAGCGTGCCACGCGCAGGATGCGTACCGGGTCTTCGCTAAAAGCCGGGGAGACGTGGCGCAACAGTCGTTGTTCCAGATCTTTTTGTCCATGATAGGGATCTACCAGTTGGCCCTCGTTGTCCATGGCCATGGCGTTGATGGTCAGATCACGGCGTAACAGGTCCTGCTCCAGGGTGACATCGGCGGCGGCATGGACCTGAAAGCCATGGTAGCCGGGACCGGTCTTGCGTTCGGTTCGAGCCAGGGCATACTCTTCGTGGCTTTGCGGGTGGAGGAACACCGGGAAATCCTTGCCGACCAGGCGGAATCCCTGATCGGTCATCTCTTGCGGCGTGGCGCCTACCACCACCCAGTCCCGTTCCTTGACCGGCAGGTTCAGCATTTGGTCACGTACGGCACCGCCGACCAGGTAAACTTTCATAGGCTGGCCCGTTGGCTTGAGTGAACTGGCATAATAGATGAACGCGTTCTTTTAAGTTAACCGAGGTTGGACGAAGCTTAACATTTTGCCATGAAAATCCTTTTGCGTCTTAGTTTGTTGATCCCCCTGTTCTGGGCTGTAACTGGCTGCAACAGTCTGAATTATTATGCACAGACGGTAAACGGCGGCTTGCAGGTCTTGATCAAGCGCAAGCCCATCGACAAGGTGTTGCAGGACCCGGCGGTGGATGCGGAAGTCAAGGAGTCGCTACGCCAGATTCTGGTAATGCGTGATTTTGCCGTGCGTGAGATTGCGTTGCCTGATAATGACAGCTACCGCAGTTATACCGATCTGCAGCGCGATTATGTGGTCTGGAACGTGGTAGCCACCGAAGAGCTCTCCATCGAGGCGCGGCGCTGGTGTTTTTTCATTGTCGGTTGTTTCAGTTATAAAGGTCATTTCAGTGAACAACAGGCGCAATCACTGGCGCAGGAACTGACAGCCAAGGGTCTGGATACCTATGTCTACGGCGTTGATGCCTATTCCACCCTGGGCTGGTTCGATGACCCGGTGTTGAATACCATGCTCAAGCGTACAGATACCCGCATGGCACGATTGATCTTCCATGAGCTGGCCCATCAAAAAGTTTTCGTACGCAACGACTCTGCCTTCAATGAGGCCTTTGCCTCGACAGTCGAACGTTTCGCCACTGAACGCTGGTTAGAGGCCGGACATGGTGGTACGGTGGATGAGTTTCGAGCTGCATTGCAGCGAGAGGACGAGTTTATCGATCTGTTATTGCAGACGCGTGCGAAGCTGGAGACGTTATACGCCAGCGGGGGCGCGCAACAGGAGTTGCGCGCTACCAAACAGCAGATATTCTCCGAGCTGATTGAAGGCCATCGCAGTCTGAAACAACATTGGCAATGTGATAAGTGTTACAACACCTGGTTTGACAAGGACCTGAACAATGCACGCTTGGCGCTGGTGGCCACCTATAGGCATTGGATTCCGGCGTTTGAAGCGGTGTTACGTCAGGAACGGGGGGATATTAAAAAGTTTTACCAGCGGGTGAAAGAAATTGCTGACTTGCCGCAAAGCGAACGCTATCAGCGCCTGCAGGCGTTGTTGCCGGCAAGGGCATCCTAGTCTCTGCGAGCGCCCTTGCGGTAATTATCGAAGCGCTGTTTATAACTGTAGCTGCTCAGGTAATAGGGTACTACGGCCTCAACGGTGGTTTTGGCGGCGATGGGTGGTTTGAGTTTTTTGTTGCTGCACAGGCTGTCTTTTTCAGCCGAGCGGAAATTATCGATAGAGATGGGTTTGCCCGGAACGAATTCAAAGAGATGTGCCTGCAAATTCGATAACCCCCTGCCCAATCCCCAAATCCAGCGCTTGCTGCCGGTACACCGAGCGGTAAACTCAACCAGTTGTTTCATGCTGTAAACTTTAGGGCCGCAAACTTCATAGATCTTACCGTAGCTGCGTGGATCATCCAGGGTTGCCAGTATGTTGGCGACCAAGTCACCGACGTAGACCGGTGCGAAGCGTGTATAACTGCATGCCAGCGGGAAAAATAGCGGAACACGCTTTAGCAGGCGGGCAAAGCGGTTGAAGAAGTTGTCGCCAGCACCAAAGATGATCGATGGACGAAATATGGTGGTGTTCAGGTCGCGGGCGGCAAGGTAAAGGTTTTCCGCCTCACCCTTGCTGCGCAGATAGTAACTGGGGCCGTGACCGGCCTCGGCGTTCAGGGCGCTGATATGCAGGATGCGCTTTATATGATATTTGCGACTGAGTTTAATCAGGTTGCGCGGCAGTTCAACATGCACCTTGTTGAACTGGGTGCCATCATTGCCCTTTTCGTTGAGTATGCCGACCAGGTTGACGATGGTATCGCAGCCCTTGAGCATCTTGTCCAGGAATTTGGGATCGTTTATGTCACCCTCCAGTAGTTCCAGGCGCGGTAGGGGCAGCAGATCCCGATGGGAGTCTTTACGGCGTGTACAAACCTTGAGCGTGTGACCGCCGCGCGCCAATTCAGCGATTAAATGACGACCGACAAATCCGGTACCGCCGAAGATTGCAATGATGTGTCCGCCCATAAACCCCTGTCTTTCTGATCAAGCGTAATCTAGCACAATGATAGCACTGAAAACAGGGTTTATAAGGGCGGTGTGACTGATTGCATGCGTTTATACATGGGGGAGATTTCACCACTCAGGCGGTGGCTGAATATGGTGGTATAGGCCAGGACCTGCTGTATGTAATTGCGCGTCTCATTAAATGGTACTGTTTCCACCCAAACATCGGCAGGCAGGGTGTCGTTTTCCGGCAGCCACTTGCGCACAGACATGGGACCGGCATTGTAGGCGGCGGTGGCCAGCACCTGGTTACTCTGGTTCATATCCAACATGCGCCGTAGATAGGCGCTGCCCAGGCGGATATTACTGTCTGCATCCAGGAGCTTGCGTTGAGAGCGGAATGGAGTTTTTAGTTTTCGCGCGGTCATGCGCGCCGTACGCGGCATCAGCTGCATCAGACCAACGGCGCCCGCACTTGATCTGGCATCGGCCATATAGGCGCTTTCCTGACGTAATACACCGTATACCCAGGCGGGATCGATGTTATTTTCCTCTGAATAGGTGAAGACCTGGCTGCGAAAGGCTATTGGGAAACGCAGCTCCAGGTCATTCAGATGGCGCGCCTGAGCCAGCGACATTACCGCACGGTCGTGCCAACCCCATTCGTGAGCCAGCATGGCAGCCACCTTCAATTGATGATTGTTCATATCCTTGGTGACGTATATCCATTCGCGCCGGGCATCTGCCACCATGCTCAGGACATAGAGTTCATACGCACGCTGAATGCCGGGCAGCGAACGTACGGCCTCTTTTTCCAGTTCATCTGCCTCTACCGGTGTTACATTGAAGCTGTATTTCTTACCCAGTTGGTCGGCGGCAAGAAAACCGTAATAGGTTCGGTATTCGGATATCTCGGAGAGTATCCTCTCGGCAATGGGGTTGCGTTCCATCGGGTCGATGTTAAGGCGTTGCAGCGATTGTGCCTGCCAGTAACGCCACTGTTCGGAGTAGCGCTCCGATGGCGGCAGGGCCTTGATCCAATGTAATACCGATTGCCAGTCGCGGCGTTTGATGGCGCTGCGCACACGCCACTGGCGTACCGACTCGTCGGCCTGGCCGGGGGCGAGGGATGTTAGCCAGTCGAGGGCATCGGGTTCCAGCTGGTAGGCGCCACGCAAGGCAATATAGCGTTCAGCCTCATTGATTTGGTCTGTGCTGAATTCATACTTGTCTTTGGTTTCCTGCCAAAGATCATAGGCCGCTACCGCGTCACGGCGTGCCAGGCGTTTGACCCCGTGGATAACGATATCGCGCGCGATGGGTAGATCCTGACGCAGGGTGGAGTCGCTGGTGATCAAATTGGGTTTTTTGTGTATTTTGATCCACCGTTCCACCCACTGGCGGTCTTCGTGGGGTAGCTCCTTGGCCAGGTGGCGCGCCAATGATGTCTTGTGGTTTTCCATGGCCAGCTTGACGCGAGTTTTGATAATTTCGTCGGTCATCATGCCCGCCTTTTTCCAGGCACCGATAATGGGATCGCAGGAGTGAGGCAGGCTCTTGTCTGTAAGCCAGATCTGGCTCATCTCCGCCAAAACGCCGGTGGGTTGCTTGGTCTTCAAACGCGCTTGCAGGTGGTAACAGCGTGTGCGCACATCGGTCGCCAGTTCAGGGTCTTTCTGGTATTCCTCCAGAAAGGTTTCCCACTGTCCGGCGTGTGCCAGTGAACGCAGCCAGAGTGAACGTAGCATGCGGCTGACCGAGCTACCGGCATTTTTATCGAGAAAATCGCGGATCTCTTCCGTTGGGGTCGACTTGAGATTTTTGCGCAGGTATTCGTAGTCGAGGAAACCAACCAGTGGGTAATCCTCCATGCGGGCACGCAGGCGGGTGTAGGTTTTGTAGTGCCCTTTTTTAATAGCATTGCGCGCCACCAGAAAGTCCTGGCGCTGCTGGGCGATTCCCCACTGCGCCTGAACCTCTGCTGGGTAGAGCAAAGGCAATCCATTCAAACTCAAGAAGAAGAGAATGACACGAATACGTTTTACATTTCCAGTTTTCACGGTACTACACCCCAATTCCCGTCTTAAACCACACCCCGACAACCTATCTAATCGGTAAACCTGGCGTAAAATTGAGAACTATAACGTCTAGTCGCTAACAAAATTCTGTAGAAAATGTCCTTCTACGGAAAACGTTTCTCATTGTTGCTGGCATTGTTTGACACAGGCCCTGTTATTGGCCCTGAAATTTATTTCGTGAAATGCCGAACAGTTTGAACTTACAGCTATTTTTCAGGTTATGTGGAGATTTTAACCAAAATAACACAGCTTCATATGAGAACCGTGACAAAGAACCCATAAATTTATTCGGACAGGGTCATGTCTGTCCACTATGCAATTGCTTCTTGCAACCTCCGCACCAGAATTTTCTTATAGTAAACAAGGTGACTAAAGGCGTCGTGACTGGTGTGACTGTAATAACCTCAGTGCCTGTGTCGGTCTAAATGTGTAAATCTATTATAAATAATATTTATATAATACCGATGGCTATAGGAAATATTGTTTGGCTAAATCTCATTGTGGCGTGGTCTGCTAGTGGGCCTTGTGGATGCCGCGCCCACAGCAATTGGTTGTATTCCGTTGGGATTACTCTAACAGTCCGTGTTTTGTGGCGCATATAGTTGTTTTATAAGAAAAAACTACTAGCCGCATTTTGTACGGTTTGTAGTAGTTATTCCTTATATATATAGATGCCAATATACTGTCACATTCCAGTGTCTGTCTTGGGGTCGGGAATTTTAGGTTGGGTGCATGTTTGATTTAGGGGCTTTTCATACCAGTAGATTGCCGGCTATCCATTTTGGTGCCGGATGCCTGGCTGTATTGCCTGGGTTGGTCGGGCAATATTCGGGAACAGTCTTGTTGGTGCGTGGGCAGCGTTCTTTGTGTGCGGGCTCTGAATATCCGGTGCTGTGCAAGGCGTTGGGCCGCGCCGGTATCCGATGGCTAGAGGCCGAAATTCCCGGTGAACCTTCACCAGCATTGGTCGATGGTTTGGTGGCGGAGTTTCGTCCAATGGGAATCTCCGTCGTGGTGGGGATTGGCGGCGGTAGTGTCTTGGATGCGGCTAAAGCGATAGCAGGATTGCTGCCACTGGATTGCTCGGTACTGGATTTCCTGGAAGGGGTAGGGCCGCAACGCATCTATCCGGGACCTGCCTTGCCTTTTATTGCTGTGCCGACCACGGCGGGCACTGGCAGCGAGGCGACAAAAAATGCCGTCCTCAGTTTGCGCAGTAGCGAGGGGTACAAGAAGTCTTTTCGCGCCGAATTGCTGGTGGCACAACATGCCATTGTTGATCCGGATTTGTTGCGTACTTGTCCGCCCGATCTGGTGGCGGCCAATGGCATGGATGCCTTGACGCAACTACTGGAGTCCTATGTATCGTTAAAGGCCAATGCCTTTTCCGATGCCCTGGCCTGGAGTGGTCTGGAGCGGGTGGTAGACGCATTACCCGCCTTGTATTTCAGTCGAGATGACGACCGTGCCCGGGCCGGTATGGCATACGCTGCCTTGTTGTCAGGGATTACCCTCGCTCAGGTTGGGTTGGGTTCTGTGCATGGTCTGGCCGCACCCTTGGGAGCATTTTTTCCCATTCCGCACGGAGTAGCCTGTGGTACCTTGGTAGCGGAGGCGACACATGTAAATATCGTGGCATTGAGGGAGAGGCAACCGGATGCCATGGCACTACAGAAGTACGCGCAGGTGGCGAAGTTATTCACTGGTCAGGAATACGCCTCTGCGGAACGGGCATGTCAAGGATTGGTAGACTATTTGACACAATTAACCGAGACGCTTGCTTTGCCGCGTTTGTCTGTTTACGGCATAGGCGAATCGGATGTGGCGCGTGTTGTTGCCAACAGTCGTGGCAGCAGCATGCAGACCAATCCGGTAGTACTGAGTGATGATGAAATCAGCCGGATATTGTTTACAAGATTATAAAATTCAGATTAGACGCAGTTGCGGGAGTCTACACAATGACACAGAAACAACACTATATTCAGATATATGAACCCTATGATTACAACGGACCAAATCCGGCGCGGGCTATCGGTCTGGGATTCGTTGATGCACCGGAGGGTGGGCGTCACTATTTGGTAGCCCTGGAGAAGCCAGTGATGAATGGCACCGGCTTGATTGAACAACTCGTGTTAAAAACGCGCTACCAAGGTGATGCGCCGGAGCGAATGATCGATGGGAATTGCACCGTAACGATATCTCGCGTCAAGCCCAATGTATCCATAGATGTCACCAATGGCTACAGTTACGACGATGTTCAGTTTTGGGGGGCTGGCAAGATATCTGCACCGCCAAAGAACCAGCAATGGGGCTGAGCCAGCCCCTTTGCTAAAGTAGTTTATTGCGGGCTGCTGGTGGTTCCTTTATCTACAGGCTCGGACACTTCAATAATTACTCCCCCTGGTTGTATAGCCAGGGTTTTCATCTTGTTTCCCAGTTCGGCAATATTGCGCGACAGATGAGCATTCAACGGGTCGTTGTGGTTGAATACGATATGTGTCAGGCCCTGCGTGATTTGGGCCAGCTTTGTACCGTCGGATACTTCGGGCGGCAAACGAAACGTGTCACGTCTGGTGATCAACATGGTGCGCGCCGGCCACTGGCTGGCGATACGTAGTTGTAAGGTCTCCTTGTCCTTATATTTTTCTGCCAGGGACTGGATCAACTCATCTTCCACATTGGTAATGCCTTCGCTGAGTGCGGTGCTTTCCAGACGATCTGCGCGCATAAAAAGGGTGGCCAGAATGAATATCAACACCATGACCAGGCCCCGCTGTCCGAGAAAGTTATTTGCCGGGATGCGCGCATGCAGACGTATTAGTTGGGGCAGGCCCCGGTACAGCAGGTAGCTCCACAAGATGAGTGTCCAGCCGATATCTGCTGCCAGCAGGCCAAGGACCGATGCCGAAAAGAGTTGTGTTGTTAGAAAATCCCTTTTAATGAAATCCCTGTCAGACCAGGCAACCAAGGCGAACACGCCCAGCAGGATGAAACCGAGAAAATATCCGGCGGTTAGGGGTTCGTCCATGGACAGGTGCAATGTCGCGTAGTTGAGGGCTTGCATGGGATTTTTGAACCAGTTGAGATTCACCCATCCCAGTTGCGTGCTCAGCATGATGATGAATACCGCGGCTACACCAGCGTATATCAATTTCTGGCGACGCTGATCAGTCGGATTGTGGCGCCAGTGCCAAAGCAAGGCGATAGGTAGTGCGAGTCCTGCCGGATGCAGGCTGATTGCCACTGCCGCTATCAACATTTGGACAAAGTACCATGCCCCCAGGGGGCGGGTGCTGGCACGGTAGGCCTGGTCGACCCACCAGCTCAGGCCAAAGGCCAATAGCAAATATGGGCCGGTGGCGGCGGCGTTGATATTCTTAAATAGAAAGGGCGAGACCAGTAGCAGTCCCGTTGCGATCAAGGCGCTTTCCGATTCTTTGTGAGACTGGCTCCAGCGCATAAGTGCCCAGATGCCGATAAACGCCAGGATCAGGGTGTAAACCTTGAGCGCCAGCAGGCTGCCCGGCCAGTAGATGCCCATAGGCAGATAGATCAAGGCGCGTAGATCGGGAGCACCCATCAGGGCGATTGGATTGGTGATCTGTTCGGCCAGCGTCCAGGTCAACAGCAGGGCGCGCGCTGCGCCTTCGTCCAGACCAAAATTGTCGCTGCGAATCTGACCGGTTAGCAGCACGAGTGCTGTCCAGGCCGCTAGAGTCAGGGGTAACCAATAACGTTGAGGGATACGCTCAAGCATTTCTCACCTTTTACTTCGATAATAACCCAGGGCGGGCTATTCTAGCGGAAACCCGGGGCCGGCAACACTGCGACGTAAATTCTATTTGAACTCCAGGTGCATCATACGCCCATGGGTCTCATCGGCCAGTAGCTGGTATTGCCAATTGGTGTCAGGATCCGATTTGCCAATAGGCAAGGTGTAAACCGGTGCAGGTATCTCCCGGAAGAGTATTCTGTCAGTGGAGGGTTCATCACCGATCAGGAGGTAGGCCCCCGGCGCTGGGGCATTTTCCGCCGCGCGGCGAAATCCCCAGCCGATGGTCTCGTCACTGCCTTGAAACGGGGCGCCGGCCATCAGCTGGTCGAGCATAGCGCCCATGGACCCGGTATAGGTCTCTGCGCGCCCGTCGGAAAACCAGGTGATGGCGGACAGGTGTTTGCCTGAGCGAATGGTGATTACACGCAGTACCGGTATCAGGAAATCGGTAACGCCGTGCATCGATCCGCTGGCATCCACCATTAAATGCAAATCTTTCCCCGGTAGCTGACGTAGTCCCTTAATGAATAGATCAAAGTCCTTTTTGCCTTGCCCCTCACCAAGGCCCGCAGCAGACAGGGCATTAGTGATTTGTGCCTCGGTGGACAGAGCGGATACGCTTTCCATGCTGCTAAGTAGTCTCTGATTCCGCTCTTTGGTGCCCTGCAGCTCTTTTTCCAGTGCGCTGACCTTGGCTTTCAGCTCAGGTATCTGGATTTCGTTGGCCAATTTGGATGTGATTAGGATGGTGACCAGCAAAAAGATAAACGTCGCCAGCATGAGCAGAGCGATATCTGAAAAGCTTTCGTGAATGTTGGGCGAATCCTGGCGGCGTTTTTTGCGCATGATGCCCTCTTAATCGGATCTGCCCAACAGTCGCGATAACCAGCGCGGTCTAAGGCCGCGCTGCATGCGCAGGAGTTTTTCCATCTGCTGCAATTGTTCACGCTGCAGGCGAATGGTTTCACGCAGTTGCGCCTGTTGTTGTTCATTGTGCAAAGTTCCGATTTCGTCTTTGAAGTCGGCAATGGCGGAACCGCTGCTCGTCAGAGTGCGGCTTAGTTGTTGAACGACGCGATCAAGTATTTCGATTTCGTGGCTGAGGGCTTTGATATCTTTGTGTGCCGTTGGTTTGAGTTGTTCGGAGCAATAAACGAGACAGATGCGTGCCAGCACATCCTCAAGGCTGTCGACACCCGTTTGGTTGATGTGACTGAATACTCGCAACAATACCCCACCCAAGACAGATCCAAGCAAAGTAGTATAGAAGGCGGTGCCCATGCCGCCCATGGCGCCGCGTAGGCCGGAGAGTAGCTGATCCTGATCCTGGCCAAGTGCCTCCAGTGAGCTGGTCAAGCCCGTAAGGGTGAGTGTCAGGCCTACGACAGTGCCAATTAGTCCGAGGGTGATTAGCAGATTACCGATGATCTCGAGGGCGTGTGCAATACGGTGGTAGATGGCAAATTCGACATCGATCAGCGCGGTTATGTCCACGGAGCCGTTGCCATTAATAATAGTACGCAACGAATTCAAGTAGCGGGCGATGCTGAGTCGGGTGGAGGTCTCCTCGATACCGTTCCAGCCTTTTTTTTGTGCGATCAGGGTCAGGCGATCCGCATCTATAGATTCCACAGTCAGTACCAGCGTCAGCACGAAGCTGGTGAGTATACCGACCAGAAACAGGCCTATGATGACCCACGTTATGCGGCTCGGATCGTGTTGCACGAATTGCCAGACGTCGGTGTCATTGTAGAGCCCCAGATAGATCATAAGTGAGGTCAGTGACCAAACTATCCACAGGGTCAGAACTCTATAGCCGCGTTGAATCATGGGTTATTATTTCAGCAGGTGACCACGGGGGGGCCAAAAGAATTTATACCAAACTTAATGACGAGCAGTATCAAGATTCCGTCACCAAGGGTCAACTGCCGAAGATTTCTTTTCTGTTGTCGAATGCGGTTCCGCGTGGACTTATTGCTTGGGGGTGGCGGAAATAACTTTCGTTTTTATCATGTATTGGTCTAGAATGCGTTTCTACATCAAGCGCTTAAATTGAGCGTATAGCTAGGGTATTTGGAAGATATATAAGCCATTATCGATACGCGCTTCAGGCTTGCTGACTGCGAACGATCATGTTATACATGACGCGTTTTTGCTATTTGATTTCGAACTTAAAAAACCAATAACGCGAATTGGAGGTGTGTTGTGACGACTGGCGAAGTGGGTCTGTTTTATCTGGTTGCGGTGGTGGTCGCCTTTGGTATTGCAGCCTTTATGTTGAAGAGAAATTCCTGATTCGACGGATGCTGAGGGTTTTGTCTTGCACGTATCGTGGGCAGAACGGTTGATGTGGCATTCAAAGGCATCGGTACTAAACAACTAACAAATTAACGGTTTTCCGCAAGGGTATATTTTTGGGAGGGTTTGTTTTTATGCAACGTATTATCAATGTAGCGGCTGGTTTTGCGGCGCTTGCACTGGTATCGGCGTCGGCCATGGCTAGCGACAAGGGCGATATCGGAAACGGCAAGAAAATTTTTGATGAAGGCAAAGGCGATGCACCCGCGTGTAACTCCTGTCACGGTATGGACGGCATGGGTGATGACAACATGGGTACGCCACGCTTGGCTGGCCAAGGTTTCACCTTTATCGTCAAGCAGTTGAACGACTTTGCTAATGACAAGCGTCAGGATACCACCATGTTTGTGATGAATGGTAATGCCAAGGCGTTGAGCGAACAGGATCGCCGCGATGTGGCTGCTTATGTTGAGAGTCTGGAAGGTGCCGTAAGTGCTTCCAACCTGGAAGAGGTTAAGGCTGCCGGCACAGTTCCCGTCGGTGTGCGCCATAAAGGCCAGAGCGTTGTCCAGTTTGGTGCCCCCGACCGTGGCGTCTCAGCTTGCCACTCATGCCATGGTTTCAATGGCCGTGGTGCTGCTCCCATGTATCCGCGCATTGCCGGTCAGCGTTACGTTTATCTCGTTAACCAGCTGAAAAAATGGCGTGACGGCAGTCGTGCCAATGACCCGGCAGGTCAAATGCGCGCAGTGGCTAAAAACATGAGTGATGACGATATTCACAATGCAGCTACCTTTCTGGCGAGCGCACCTTTGACAACTATCGGTAATGGCAGACTGCCTCCGAAAGAAGCGCATTAATATTCCAGCGTTTGAGAAAAAAGGCGGGGCTATCCCGCCTTTTTCTTTTGGTTTTTACGCAAATATTGCGCTAGTGTTCAGGTCTTTTACCATTTGTTTGTTGTGGATTATGGGGCTTGTTACTATCTGAGCGGTTTTTTCAGAAACTTCTGGGTTTTGATCTAAATAAATTGCGGATATAATCCGCCCTTCGTAAAACTTTCCTATTCGGGTGGTGTGTGTAAATGACTGGCAAAAAAACGTTGAAAACCGGCGAAAAGATACTGTTTGGTATTTTTGGCGCCTTCATCCTTTTTGCCGTGATCGCTTATGCTGTCCTGGAAGTCGTTCGCTTGAAAATGGATAAGCCATTGTTTGAGGTGAAGACCCATTATGACCTTTCTGCTCAGGGATTGCAGGGATCGGAATTATTTCGTTTGGAGCGTTGTACGTCATGTCATCGAGCCATGCGTAATGGAACGAATATGGGCTTGTCTCTGGATGGGCTTGGTTCGGCGCGTGACCGGGATTGGATCTATCGTTTCCTGACGCAGCCGGAGCAGACGTATGGTGTTAAAACCGTCGACCATGGGGCGGCTCCCAAAGAGGCATCCTACGTCGCGCAGATGCCAGCCGAGAAATTGCAGGCCATCGCCACCTTCTTGTCGGAGTTGAAGTCGGATCAGGGGTCATCATCCTCGCCTTTGCCCCCGGAAGGTCGTTCACCTTTTATCGATAATATGGTCAAGATGTGGGCCCCTAAGGACTGGGATGAGCGTTATCAGGACGTCCGTACCAAAGGCGAGCCTTCCGCGACGCAGAAATAATGAAATCCATTTAAAGATTGGAGTGTCTCAGATGTCGAACCTAGCGCCATGGGAAAGTGATCAGCAATACACCAAGTACATATTGTGGTTCGTTTACTGTTGTATTATTTACAGCATCATTGGTTTTTCGTGGGGAGCGTTGATGGGTGGTATCGCTGATTTTCGCCATTTTGTCGACCATCGTCTCCATGGCAATTTAATAGTTCGTGCGCATACGCATATCAATCTGTTGGGCTGGGTGGAGATGGCAATTTTTGCTGCCCTTTACTACATCATTCCACGCCTAGTGCGTAGCCCCATCTATAGTATGTCCCTGGTTAAGGTTCACTTCTGGACTCATAACGTCGGGTTGATCGGTATGGTTATATTATTTACCACGGCCGGTATCATCGGTGGCATGAACAGTCCCTATGCTACCCCGGCTGAGGTCGAGGTTATGGTAAAGCCTTGGCTGGCCGCAATGGGTATGTTTGGAACTCTCGTGTTAATAGCCAATATGATATGGGCTTACAATCTTTTCCGTACCTGCGCCGGCTGGAGCAAGTCTAAATGAAACTTTCGGTTTTTGCGTCAGCGCTGTTAATACCTCTTTTGTTAGCTGGTTGCTTCGAGGACAAGAGCTCACTGAAGGTGGGGATGGCGGCGCCGAGTTTGCGTACCAAGACTTTGGCGGATGTGGACGGCGATTTTTCGCGGATAACCAGTTATCGCTATCCAGATAAGCGCATGTATGAGTTGTCGTTGGATGATGCCTTGAAGCTAAATCGAGTGACGGTGGTCGAGTTTGCGACGCCAGGGCATTGCACCGTGTGTGACAAGCAGTTGCAAATGCTCAAGGCCTTGTTGGATAAATACCAGGCCGATGTTGTTTTCCTGCATATGGATCAATATCAGAATCCCGAGGCCTTCCGCGCCTATCGGGTTATGGGCGATCCCTGGACATTCGTTATTGACCGACAGGGGATTGTCAGGGTTAAGCAGCCTGGTCGCATGTTGTATGGTGAATTGGATGCGGCGATCTCCGGATTGCTGGCGGGAGGTGTTTGAATGGCCGCATTGACGTGCCAATTACGGCAGGACCGTAAAGGTATGATGTGGGATTTGTTGCTCTATGTGCCAACGGTGATTTTCCTGGTTTCCTTAGGGGCAAAACTCTGGTTTGGTTCTAATCAGACCTGGTCTTATCTTCTGGTGTTTCTTGCCAGTTATTTTGCCATTGCCGGTGCTAACAGAATTTTTTCCACTCGTCTGATGCTGTTGCCGACATCGCCGGTGTCGCTTTCTGTGGATAAAAAACAGGTCACCGTCAATTTGCGTAATGGCAAGACGGTGGATTTGGTGAAGAATGTCCGCTATTTTTCCGACTATGCCGGTAAGTCATTTGGTTTGACGGGTATGGATCTCGAAGGGAAGCGCCGTCAATATGTGATGCATAAGGGGCAATTTTCTGATGATGTTCAATATCAGAAGTTAGTGTCTTTGCTCCGTGTTTTCGCCTGAGGTATGAGTCCGCGATTTCGGTTTTTCTTAGAATAGTTCAAATCAAATAGATAATTGATTTGCTCGGGCTACTGTCCGCGGCGACGTTTTATGACATCCCAGGCCATGAAACCGATAACAATTGCGCCGACCAGGCAGACGCTGGTGATCACAATTGTCTCTGTCGTAGGGCTGACCAATCCACCGACAAACATGTGAACGGAATAGCCCAGAATGAATAGTGAGCTGGCGATGGCGATAAGATAAATCACAATTTCTTTCATAATTTTTTCTGTTTCAGTTTTTGCTAATAAAGTGTTCAAGCTATGACAAAATTTTATTCGATTTTGTCTAAGTAATGTTGTGGTTTTATTTTGTTGATGAGCAGTTTCATATCTTACTAGCTTGCTGAGGTATATGGCTTTTTTATTGATAAAGCTTGACCCACAATAAGCGTTTGTGACACGATTCCCGGATTATAGCCCGTAATGCTCTAGATCGCGTAAATAGTAGTATTTCCTGATGTAGAACGGTGTTACGTGCTCTAAGAGGTTTTTTACATTTTCCAATATAAAAAATGGGAGGCTAGGGGATGAAGAATCCATTTATTCTCGCTCTGATTAGCGGTGTCCTCACGGGCATGGGTAACGGTAGCGTGTTCGGCGCGGCCCTGATGTGTTTCTTGGGTCGTGGAAAGTTCGAGGATTGGGGCGGTTGGTACGGTGATGCCTATAACCCAGCTACCTTCACCGGATTTATCGATTGGGCCATGATTGTTTTCGGCGTGGCTTTTTTCATAATCCTGTACGTGGCTGTTAAGCGCCACAATGAACTTGAGGCTTCTTAGGGCTTCTTTTTTTGTGGGTTTCCGCGTAATCATTAAAACTTGATAAGGGGTTAATAATGGCAACATTTGCGGGTGTTATGGGTATGCTGCTGGCCTTCGCCAGTATGTGGTTTGCTTGGTACTTGTTGATGCCCAGAGATCGGGGCTGATTCGCTGAGAAATTAAGCGGGGAGGATAAATTTTCATGTTTAAATATCTGTTCGCAAAGAATGAAAGTATCCCTGCCGGTTCGGCAGCGATATTTTTTGGCTTTTCTTCCATTATCTGGTTCGTAATCGGAACCGGTTTGGGTTCTTTTAATGCAGCCAAACTGGCTTTTCCTGATTTTGTAACCGGTATCGAGCTGCTCTCTTTCGGTCACATGCGTCAGGTACACGTGTTGGCTGTAATTCTGGGCTGGATTTCCATGGCCTTCGCCATGGCGATGATGTACATCACTCCGGCTCTGGGTAACACCAAGCTGTGGTCTGAGAAAATGGGCTTGTGGAACTGCTTCCTTTGGAATGTAGGTTTGGGATTGGGTCTGTTCCTGTTGTGGTTGGGTGTAACTTCTGGTCGTGAATACTCCGACCTACCATGGTTTATTGACTTGGTAGTTATTTTCGGTGTATTGCTCCCGCTGGCTATTAACGTTTGGATGACCGTTAAAACTCGCCGTACGCAAGGTATCTATACCACCAACTGGTTCTTCACTGCCGCCACTTTCATGGTCATGATCGTGTTCCTGGTGGGTAACTCACCCGAGTTTTTCCAGTTGACCGGTTTGACAGAAGCCTACCTGACCTGGTGGTTTGCTCATAACGTTTTGGGTCTGTGGATTACCCCTGTTGCTGCTGCGATCTCTTACTACATCGTACCTAAGGTAACCGGTAANNCACCACCTGATGTCAGCTCCGCTGCCTGAGTGGTTGAAGTCATTCGCCTCCGTAGAAGGTGTGTTGATCCTGGTGCCTGCTATCGCCTTCGTATCCAACCTTCTGCTTACCATGACCGGCAAGTGGAAAATGTTCGTGGAAAATATCGAAATCAAATTCACCATCACTGGTGTATTGATGGCTATTCCCTTGAACATGCAAGGTGGTTTCCAGCAGACCCGTGCGATCAACTGGTACATCCATGGGACCGGCTGGATTGTGGCTCACGCTCACTTGGCGCTGTTGGGCTTCTCCACCTTCCTGGAAGCGGCTGCCGTTTATTACGGTATGCAGACCTTGATGCGTCGTAAGCTTTACTCTTTGGCCCTGGCCAACTTCCACTTCTGGATGTTGCTGATCGGCTTCACCACCTACTGGGTGTCGATGACTATTGCCGGTCTGATTCAGGGTGCAGGTAAAATCTACGAAGTACCTTATATCGACGTCGTAATCGCTGAGCATCCTTACATGATCGCCCGCTGGGTTGGCGGTACCATGGTATTCCTGGGTAACTGCGTATGGTTGTACAACATGTGGAAGACAATGCGTCAAGGTACATTGATACCCGCAGGACGTTTACCACATGAGTTGGCATACGAACGTTAATATAATAAGAATACTTGGGAGGAATTAACCATGGCATTT
>DKAX01000122.1 GCA_002450975.1 Proteobacteria bacterium UBA6915 | reverse complement strand
ATCCCGCACTACCACATTTCGTAACCTGCACGGTGCTGCACTGGATTCCCGTATTCACTCGCCCGGAGACCGTGGAGATCGTACTCAACTCGTTACGCTTTCTAATGAAAGAGGGACTAAAGGTTCATGCCTATGTGGTCCTGGAAAATCACCTGCATTTAGTTGCTCAGAGCGGAGATCTCAATCGCGATATGGCCCGCTTAAAATCATTTACCTCGAAACGATTGCTTGCGTATTTAACCGAACACAATGTGCGGCACATTCTGGATCAACTGGCGTTTTACAAAAAGGCGCACAAGTGGGATCGAACGTTTCAGTTCTGGCAGGAGGGATACCACCCAGAGTGGATTCAGAATGATGAAATGATGCGACAGAAAATTGATTACGTGCATCAAAACCCAGTCAAGCGCGGTTTTGTCGATTTTCCTGAGCAATGGCGCTATTCCAGCGCACGGGATTATGCGGGAGGGACCGGTTTGCTTGAGGTGGATAAAAACTGGTGAAGNNCGGAAGCTTCGCCTACACGGACGTGTCTCGTTCCCACGCTCCTGCGTGGGAATGCATACAGGCATCAAATAGAGTACCGTAGGGGTTCCCACGGAGGACCGTGGGAACCAGGGCAACCGAACTATCCGATCTTACTGAACAAAGCAGCGAAAAACTAAAATGTCATCCCAAGACCCAAGGTCGCGAAGCTCGCACCACCGACGATAGAATAGTAACCCAGCTCAGGCATCAACTTAAAACCCTGACCTGCGGCACCGCCACCAATGGCGGCTGTCAGCGTTACACCGGGAATGACGTTCAATCCACGCATATTTGAATCGCTGTAATAGGCAAAAATGGTTTTAGGCGCCACCGTCAAACTAAAATTCTGGCCGACATGATAGGTAATCAGTACCGTCGGATAAAAATCGACAAAATTAGTTTTCTCATTACTCTCACTACCCTGCGCCAACGATGTATAGGCAACACCAAAATTACCGGAAAGTGCAAATCTGCCCGTCTTGATAAATTGATATTTGGCATCAATTTCTGCAGCCAACGGATAGAGCTTAAACCCCATATCGAGTTTATCTGCGACGCCACGGCGGTAGGTAAACTCCATGGTGTAGTAAGAAACGTTTCCATCCGCACCAACGGACTGTACGCCATCCGGCAACACTCTATTTTGCAACAAAGCAACGCCGCTCTCAGTCTCACCAGGCGCGATTACATTGGCCGTTTGCATGGTTGTTAAACTGCTACAACCCGTGAAAGAAACAATAGCGAGGAATACCACCGAAAACGCCTTTTTCATAATCTATATTCCTTTTTGATCGCAGTACGAGACAAGGCACTATAACAAAATTCGCACAATCGTCATCTGTAACTCGTTCACATGCTCCCGCATCTCCTACACGGACGTGTCTCGTTCCCACGCTCCTGCGTCGCCTACACGGATGTAGGTGAGGGGCGTTAGCAGGAGCGGAAGCTTGGGAATGCATATTGCGGTATGGGTTCCCACGGAGGACCGTGGGAACCAGGGAAAANNCCCCACCCCGCTGTAATCCCCTGTAATCGCCACCGTCAGCCAGCTGGCATACGCTTATCCGCGTTCGGTCAGTCGTTCTGTACGGATGCAGTTCTGCAAGGAGGCAGTGCTGACCGGCAGTCCATTTTGTATTGGGAGACAACCATGGCCCTGCCCCACACCCTCAGCGGCGGTTTCAACCTCGATGAAGCCGTCAGCTTGCTGTCCATTGCACAACAGACCTACATCAACACGCCCGACATAACGCCCAACAAAAACTGCGTGCCCTGCCCCGTCGACATCCCACCGCCCGACGGCTGGCAGCTGCGCACAGACAAGACCCCGAGCAGCAGCACCGTACTCAACAACTACTGGCAGGTGTGGCAAAACACCGCCAACCCCAAACAATACGCCATCGCCATCCGCGGCACCGTCGACACCGTGCCCAGCGTGCTGGCCGACCTGCTGCTGCCCATGGTCGAGGCACGCCTGCCACTGCCCGGCCTGCCCATTCACTTCAACCTGGCACGCGACGAAGGCGACAGCCCCATCCGCGCCGCCGTGCATGCCGGCTTCAGCCTCAGCCTGATGCTGATGTTACTCAGCACCGACGCACCGCTGGCCCTGACCCTGTTCGAACTGGCGCGCAGCAAGAGCGCCGAGGTCTACATCACCGGCCACAGCCAGGGCGCCTCCATCGCCCTGCTGCTCAGCTCCCTGATGCAACACACCCCGCTATTCCACGGCAGCCGCTACAAGAGCTACGTGTTCGCCCCCGCCAAACCCGGCAACGACCACTACGCCTACGACCTCGATCAAAGTTTGGGCATCAAAGGCCTGTGCTACTCCGTCATCAGCACCCAGGACTGGGTACCGGAAGTCCCCCTCACCCTGCAAGGCCTCGCCAGCCTCAACCGCCCCAACGCCCTCTATCATTTCAGCGGCAACGACAACCCCGCACTCACACCTGCGACCCAGGACCTGCTCGACACCGTCAGCAACTGCGACGGCAAGGCCCTGGACAAACTCATCGGCCAGCTCCACAGCAAAACCAATCAGCTACGCAGCCAACTCGCCCACGCCCACTTCCCCCTCAGCGGCAGCCAACTGGGCCTCAACGGCAGCGCCACCACCCTCGGCGTCACCCTGGTGGAAAAGATCATCGACGACCTGCTCGACAACATCGTCCCCANNTTCGACTTCTTCTGGCAGCATCATTTGTGTAACTATCTGAAGGTGTTGCGTGAGGAGTATGGGGAGATGTGAGTGGAGGACAGCGAGCGTTGTGTTCACTTTTTCATTCCCGTACGGGAATAATCAGCTTGTTTATCGCGCGATAGCGGCCTATTATTCCCGTACGGGAATAATCAACAACCGAATCGCACACATGAACAATATATTACCGTACGGGAATATTTTATCCCCCCAGGATCTGGGCGACATCCTACGCCAACAGCGCAAAGCACAGGGGGCGACGCAAGCGGAGTTAGCCGCCTTGTGCGGCGTAGGCGTGCGCTTTATCTCCGAGCTGGAAAACGGCAAACCCACCATCGAGTTGGGCAAGGTGTTACAAGTGCTCCAATGTGTTGGCCTGGAACTCAGCCTGCGCCCGCGCGGCTGGACTAACCCTGGCGTGAAACCGTGACCACGACACTGGATGTCTACCTGCATCATCACAAGGTTGGGCAACTGAGCCTGGATACCTCACGCCGCTTCCAGTTCCAATACACTGCCGACTGGCTACAGCGCACCCATCCTGTACCCCTCTCCCTGGCACTACCACTACAGAACCAAGCCTACAACGATGACAAGGCCAGACCCTTTTTCACCAACCTCCTGCCCGAGGCCGAGCTACGCCGCGCCATCGCCCGCCAACTGGGTCTATCCGAACAAAACGATTTTGCGCTATTAGAGGCCATCGGCGGTGAATGCGCCGGTGCAGTCAGCGTGTTACCTAGCGGGGTACCACTGCCCGAGCCGGGTGGCTATCAACCGTTAGACGCAACAGCCCTCAAGGCCATGATTGCCGAGCTACCCAAGCGGCCCATGCTGGCGGGGCAAGAGGGCGTGCGCCTGTCACTGGCCGGGGTGCAGGACAAGATCCCGGTCTATTACGACGGCAAACAGATAGCCATCGGCCTGGGCGACAGCCCCAGCAGTCACATCCTGAAACCGCCCATCGCGCGCATTCCCCATTCCGTAGAGAACGAGTCCTTTTGCATGCAACTGGCCGCGCGCCTGGGCCTGCCGATACCCAAAATCATCGTCGTAAATATCGGCCAACCGCTTTACCTCATCCAACGCTACGACCGCCAACGTGACCCGCAGGGAATAATCCACCGCTTACACCAGGAGGATTTCTGCCAGGCCCTCTCGGTCCCGCCCGATGCCAAATACGAAAAAGAGGGCGGCCCCAGCCTGCCACAGTGCTTCCGTTTGCTCAGAGAGCACAGCATCCAACCGGTAGTCGACCTCAAGCATTTATTGAATTGGGTGGTTTTTAACTACCTCATCGGCAACGCCGACGCCCACGGCAAAAACATCTCACTCTTGCTCACCGACCAAGGCCCCAAACTGGCACCGTTTTATGACCTGATGTGCACCGCCGTCTATGACGGCTTCACCGACAAACTGGCCATGCGCATCGGCGGCGAAGACCGCCCCGACTGGATCATCGCCAGACGCTGGCAACAACTGGCCGAAGAGATCGGCATGGGCCTGCGCATCATCGAACAGACCGCCCAAAAAATGTCGAGGACGATTTCAGTCAAAGCCCAGGCACTGGCAGAGCACATGAGCCAGACAAAAGAGATTACGGAGTTTTATCAGCGCATCCTTGGCGTTATCGAACAACGCTAGGAGAAGATAGCCCGGGTGTTTGCGGAACAGACTCGGGGGAAGTGAAAACCTGGGGGAACCCGGCGCCAACCCCCAAGACGGCCAC
>DKAX01000004.1 GCA_002450975.1 Proteobacteria bacterium UBA6915 | reverse complement strand
TCGATGTCGATGTGACGCCCTATCTGGTATTCGAGCTAGAGTCCAGTACGGATAAAAATTACCAACAGGTGTTTCGATCGGGTACTGGGCCATGTGTGCGGTATGGTATGACACGGGTCAGTGATTTGCGAACCGTGAATGCACCGTAAGCGATCATGCTATCGATATTAGGCGGATTAGAGGCATGTGACGCTGAAGTTTGTCGACAGATGCCACGCTGACGAAGTATGTCGTCACCCGGTTATATATCATTGATAGTGCAATATACCACGCAACCGCCGGCTACCAGTATGGCTAGCAGGGCCGCGCCATTTTTTCGCGCATTAAGCAGAACATAAAATGCAGCCTTGGTCCAAGCCCTGATGAATATATTTCTTTTGGGCCGTATTCGGCGTGATACTGTGGTCGTTGCTTGAAGGAGTGGCACCTCTTTGCTGAGTATAGGTTTTTTGTTTTTACCTGCCTCTGAAGAGTAGGAATAGCCGTGTTTTTGATAGAAATTGATTGCCCGTTGGTTGTATTTTTTAACGGATAGCGCAATTCGTTTGCAGCCTCTTTCTTTACAGGTTTTTTCCATGGTTTCCAGCAGGGCGTTTCCCAGGCCGTGGCCACGAAAATTTTCGATGACAGCCAGATAGCTAATCCAAAGAGTATCTTCCCTTTGATCGAAAATGGCATAGGCTGCGGGTCGTTCAGACGCATGTATGGTTACTAGTTTATCCTGCAAATAGGCATTGCGGATAAGCCATGATTGATGGGCTGAAGACATTTCCGGAAAGCTGCGGGACATATCTGAGCTGATATGGGCTAAATCAATCAGGCGGCAACGATCGACCAGTATATTGTCCATGTTAACAGACTCCTTATGGTTTTTTACCCGCGTTATTATACCGCTCCGGACCTGTTGTTCTATTACACCTACTTACTCCTCGTGAGTTTTGCCGATTTTCAGTTGAATCTTTTTCCACTGGTCGACAATCTATTACTGACTGATTGTTGGTCTATACTGAGCCTATTGGTTGACGGCCCCCGTTCCGAATCCGGCGGGGGCCGCTGTCGTTTGTAGTCCCGTTTTATAGGAGCGATACCGTGCACGACCTGGAGCATAAGAAGAAAGTCAGCATCATGGGCGCCATCATGGCCGCCATGTTATTTGCCGCCCTCAACCAGACAATAATCGGCACCGCACTGCCGCATATCATTACCGATCTGGGCGGACTGGAGTATTTCAGTTGGATCTTCACCGCTTATATCCTGGCGGCCTCGGTACCGGCGGTGATCATCGGCCGCCTCTCTGATATTTATGGACGTAAGCCGTTTATGTTGCTGGGCATCGGCATCTTTATCGTCGGCTCATTGTTGTCGGGTCTGGCCACTGACATCATTCAATTGATCATCTTTCGCATCATCCAGGGCGTCGGCGGCGGCGCCATCATGGCCACCGCCTTTACCGCCGTGGGCGATCTGTTTCCGCCACGCGAACGCGGTCGTTGGCAGGGTATGCTCGGTGCCAGTTTCGGGCTGGCCAGTGTCTTCGGGCCCACGCTGGGTGGCTATATCGTCGACCACTGGCACTGGCAATGGGTCTTCTGGGTATTTATGCCGGTGGGTCTGATTGCCTTCGCCATGATCCTGGTGATGTTCCCCAGCGTGCCCAAACGTCAGGGGTACACCATCGACTATCTCGGTTCCGGTTTGTTGATGACCGCAGTGATACCGCTGCTGTTGGCCTTCAGTTGGGCTGGACAGCGTTACCCCTGGCAGTCGGTGGAAATTGTCGGTTTGTTTGTCGCTGCCCTGGTGTCGCTGGTCTTTTTTATTGTCTCCCAGCGTCAGGTACGTCACCCCATATTGCCACTGCATCTGTTCAGGAACAGCGTATTCACCGTATCAAACCTGATTGTGTTCGTCATGGGTGCCGGCATGTTCGGTTCGTTACTCTATATGCCGCTGTTTCTGCAAGGGGTGATGGGTATCTCCGCGACGATATCCGGCTCCATGATGATGCCCATGACCCTGAGTCTGGTCATTGCCAGTATCCTGGGTGGGCAGGCCATCACCCGCTCCGGACGTTATCGCAACCTGGCCTTTTTCGGTATGGCGGTGACGGCAGTAGGCATGTATCTGTTGTCCACTTTGACGGCCCATTCCGCCATCGGTGTGACATTGGCTTATATCGTTATCGTTGGTTTGGGACTGGGCATCGGCATGCCGGTGTTTGGTCTGACCGTGCAAAATGCCGTCGATCATGGTCACCTGGGCGTGGCCACCGCCACCGGTCAGCTGTTCCGTCAGTTGGGCGGTACGATCGGCGTTGCCCTGTTCGGTACCTTGATGGCAAATCAGATGCACGACAACCTTGCGTCGAAACTGCAACAGTTGGGAGATCCCAAGGCTTTGGATGGTATGCCCAAACAATTATTAGATCATCTGGAAGATCCACAGTTGCTATTGAATCCGGGTAAGCTGGCCGAACTCGCACAACACCTGCCAGCGGAAAAGCAATCCCTGTTGGCGCAGATCATCGATGCCATGCGCAGTGCCTTGAATACCGGCCTGGAACACGTCTTTCTGGCCGGCGCGATCGCCATGAGTTTTGCGGTAGTGATGGTGTTCTTTTTGAAAGAGGTGCCGCTGCGGACCACGATGCATAAATAGAGTGAAGGACGGTATCGTTGATCACTCGTCCTCACGCGCCCGCGTGAGATTGCATTCCTTTCCCTATGATAAAGAATCACTTTTTCAATTTGTACCTTCTGAGGTAATGTGCGGTAGAGCCTAATAAATTACGTTGTATCCACAAAAATCTTAGGCTAAGATCGTGCGGGCTACTGTTTGGGGGAGAATTTAATGAGCAGGGTATTACACCTGGCGGTATTTTCACTGTTTACAACGCTGGCGTCGCTATCGAATGCCGGAAATGTTGGTGAGCAAGATTTGGTCCAATTCAAAGCCAATTCCAAGGCTGTGGCGGACGAGGTAAACAGCAATTTCAATCGCTTGAAAAATGCGGTGAACGATAATGACCAGCGCCTTCGTGATGCGGAAGCGGTGATTGCTGCGCCGACCTTTGGTTACTCCAGTTTGGCCCCTTTGAACAAGCCCGAACAGGCGGCGACGTCGTGTCAAGCCATTGCCAAGGCGGGGCTCAGCCACGGCGACGGTATCTATTGGATAGATCCGGACGGTACCGGGGCTAACAACGCCTTTCGCGCCTTTTGTGAGATGACAACCCTGAGCGGCGGCTGGACCTTGGTGATGAATGTCGAGCCCGCCGATGGCAATATAGTCTCGTTTACCAATACCCGCTTTTGGCAGGACAACGCCGAGTGGGGGCAGATCGAGAATCACTTTACCCATGACTATAAAAGCCCAGCCGCCTGGCTGCTGGCCGGCACCAATATCTTGATTCAGGTCGCCAACCCCGGTCCCTTGGGCAGAGTGATTGGCTGGAAGGCATGGGCCATGGGGGCCAAGTCCTTTGATACCTTTTTCGATTCCGCCAACAGTACGGAACAAACCACCGAGGTAATCGGAGTTGATGTGGACGCGGTCTATCCTTATGAGCCGTTGATAAAAAACGGGACTCAATTAAGGTCCAATTTAAGTATCAATTTTAATGGTGACAGAGTTCGCCTGGGGGTTGATAAGTATGACGCGCAAGGTGATGATAATCAGCCAGGCCTGGGTACGCAGATGAACTCAACTCACTCGTCTTGCGGGTACTCACCAAATGGTTGCTGGCGTTATCGCGATGTTGAACTCTGGGTAAACTCAAAGACAAATGTATGGTCATCAGCCCCGGCTGAAGGGACCTACAAATGGATAGGAACTGATGGTGGATGTGGGACTCTTTGTGGGGTTGAAGATAATATTTCCGGTCCTGGCTACAGCCCCTATTGGACCTATCGAATTTTCGTACGCTAGTTTTCGTTTCTTGAACTAATATTCCAGCGCGGTAAAGTAGATGGATGTCTAGCCGATGCATGACTTCCCTCAGGGCGGTGAGAGTCAGCAAGTAGCGGATTGATGGAGTTGCTCCCGCGAAATTGCTCGGGAGCAACTTACAGTCTGTGCTTAGTGGCCGTGCCCGTGACCCCGTTCGGGCTTTTCAGGCTTTTCAGGCTTCTCAGGTTTTTCGGGTTTTTCCGGCTTCTCGGGTTTTTCCGGTTTTTCGTGTTTCTCCGGTTTGCCGGCGCCTTCGCGGTGGGCGCGGGCGCGCTCACGATTGGCCTCCATCTTCTGGCGATTCTCCATCACCTTGGCCCTGGCCTTTTCGTTGCCGGGCATGGCAGGCGTGGTGCTGCCGTCTTCGTTATGTTGAGCCGGGGTGGCGGCGTTGGTCGATTTTGTGCCTTCGCCTTTGTCCGCATCATCATCTGCCAGGGCCGCATTATAGGCGCCTAGCATCAGAGTCAGTGTCAATAACAATGCACGTTTCATAGCGTGGTCTCCTCGTTGGATGATCCGACCATTCGGATCAAAATCGGTGTTCGAACCCGGCGCCAATGGCGTAGTCCGGGCTGCCTGTGCTCAATCCCTTGTCCAGGTAGGCCTGCAAGCTATTGCCGGGTTCATAGTAGTAGTTGATGGCAATGATGGCGTCTAGTGGGTCTGCACCGGATACGCGCACATCCTGGTCTTGGGTGATATAAGTGCTGATAAAGGTTTTGTCTGTGACCAGAAAACTGGCGCCGGCATCGAATATCATCATTGTGCTACGCGTGCCACTGCTATCGGCGACACGACGCGCAGCAACATCAACAAAGGGAAAAATGCGTTCGCCCAGAGTCCATTCCAGTTCGATGCCGCCTTCGTAATCGTTATAACCACTGCCCAGACCGGTACCTGCTGTGGCTATTTTTATCTTTATATAGGGAGTTGTGTCGGGGACGATTCCGGTACCGTCATGGGTTCGGTATTTCGCTGTCAGCCAGGAATCACCCAGACCGCTGGTCGTGTCGGTGGTGGCGTTAGTGGAATTGTTTCCCTGTGCAGTACCCGAACTGGCGTAGTCCACCGTGGTGATTGCCAAGAGACTGACGCTGAATTTGGCGTAGAAACGCCCCGATTTGAATTTAAGCAGTAGTGGCAGGTTAAACATACGCGTTGTACTGGTCGGGTCGCCATAGTCTCCCGAGGAGTACATCGGTACGACAGCCATGGATAACCGGGTATCGTTTGCCCAGGCAGGTGCGACCAACAAGCTGCTTATAAGCAGGATTAAAGCCGGTGTTTGACTGATTGACATCATGGCTGGCCGGGTGCTTTTCACAGATGCTCGGGTTGTCGCAAAAAGGTGAGGTAAATCCAGTTTAGCCGTAGTTGCGGAAAAATCCGTGTGGTAATTCTGATGTTTTGAATTTGATATAGATACTTAATAACTGAGATTCGGATAGATTTTTAGTGCCAATGTCCTGTTTACTGCAAGTTGTGATGACAGTCACGGATATTTTCACCTACGACGAAGCGGACGAGGATGTCTTTTTTATGCAGTGCGGATTTATACTCGTTGGTCAAAGATCTTGGGCAGTGCAGGCGGGGGTATCGGGTTCAATTTATAGTTACGGGGGAATGGAGTATGACTAGACGGAAGCTATCTATAAGTATTCTGTTGTTTATTGCTATGTCGGGCGTTGGCTGCGGGGGAGGTGGTGGCGGTCCCGGTAATCAAAACGATAATCCCGACAATACCACCGAAAACCAGCCTGATAAATCACCGGTTGTATTGGATCAGACCCAAGACGAAGCTGCGTGGCCTAATGTCGCCGTTGCGGATAATGGTTTTGCCGTTGCGGTCTGGACCGAGTTGCTAGCCCCCGTGGGCGAGGATATCTTTGGCGAGTCGCGCCTGGTATCCAGAGTCTTTTCACCTGTGGATGGCTGGGGTGAACCCGTGACGTTGGCCGTGGGTGGTCATCTGTTTTCCCCTCAGGCACGTATTGTGGTCAGTAGTGCCGGAGAGTTTTTAGTCGTCTGGCATCACGGCGGTCAAACATTCGCAACCATCAATCCCCGCGTGTATGCCAAAGTCTTTCACAGTGCCTCGCAAACCTGGGCGGATACCGCGACACTCAGCAGCGCAGGGCGTAGCGCCACCTGGCCCGATGTGGCCATGGACGGTGCCGGTAACGCTATTGCTGCCTGGAGCGAAGGTGGCAACGGCGCCCATGCCGCCTATTTTACCGGACAGACCGGAAACTGGGCTGCGCCGGTAAAGATTCAAACGTCAAACAACAGCGCTGATGCGGTGGTGCGTGTATCGATGACCAGTACCGGAGTGGGCGCAGTGTTGTGGACACAGAGTATGGGATCAAATATGTCAGCGTCTGTCTTCAGTGGCGGACAATTTCAGACTGAGATTCCGGTGCTTGAACTTGCCAGCGGCTTTATTATTCCTGGGCGTGCAGCACTGGCCGCGGCATCGGCAAACAATATCTGGGCCCTGTGGGTGGCTGAGCTTGAACTGTTTGGACGCCGCTACAATGGCACTGGATGGGAGGCGCCTGTGTCCCTCGGGCGAGTTGCCTTGACCGGTGGCTATCCCGAGGCGCTGGTCGATTCCCTGGGACGGGTCTTGCTGGTCTATGAAGCCAATGATACCGATGATCCCATCATGCAAAACAATGCCGGTGCCCTGATCTATAGCAATAGTGTTTGGAACAAATCCCTGCTGGAGAACGACACCCAGGTCGCCGTGCGTCCGGCGATTGGCGGCAATGGAAACAATCAGGCGGCGGCGGTCTGGCATCAGGCAGTCGACAAGTCGCTGATGGAGTTGCAGGTGCGTTTTTTTGACGGACAGTCATGGAGCACTACACTGCATCAGTTGAACAACAGTAATGATGCCGATATCAACTATCAACACATCGGTATCGATTCCGACAAGAATGCCACCGTCGTCTATCAACAGGAAAAAAATATTCTCGCCGTGCGTCTCGCGCTTCCTTAAAGACCGGTGCAGTAAACCTTTCACCTGTGAAAGGTTTACTGCACCCTTGTGGCGATCCCCTTCAACAGCTGATCAGGGCAGTGCGGGAATCGTTTGATAGTCGCTGCTACTTGTCTGAGCGGATCCGCCCAGGACGCTTGCGGCAGTNNATTGCTGCCACCGCCATTGACACTGCTGACGTAGCCTGTGGCCTTGTTGCTGGCTCCGCCACTGATCGAACTGCTGCCGCCCGAGGCGACGTTCTTATAGCCGCCGCTGACGCTGTCGTTGGCGCCGGTTGCCGAGTTGCTGCTGCCGCCACTGATGCTGCTGTAGCTGCCTGAGGCGATATTGGTGAATCCGCCGGAAACGCTGCTGTATTCAGCCGCGGCAGAGTTATAGTAGCCACCGCCAACGCTGGCGCCGTAGGAGAGTGCGCTGTTGTTGCTGCCGCCGGTGACCGTGGCGTAGTCCGCATTGATGGTGTTCCCGCGTCCGGCGATGAGGCCGGCGAAGGCCGAATAACTGTTTTCCTTGCCGAGAATCAGATTGTGCGAGCCGCTCTTGTGAACCAGCGCCCAGGTATTGCCGCTGTCCACACAGGCCTGCTGTTCGGTGTACAACCCGTTTGAGCAGACATAGCTGCCGTAGGCGCGTGTTTCGTCATAGCCGATGATCAGATTGCCCAACCCGTTTACGCTGTCGGTGTTACCGGCGTCGTTTATCAACTGCAGGTTGATACCGATCAGTTGTACCAGTGGACCGCGTGGATCCGATTGGGTGTCGACATTTACGTAGTGTCCCAGGGACAGGGACGGATTGGCATTGATTTCGTCGATTGCCCCTTGCTGCTGGTCGTGACCCTGTTGCAGGAGCTCAGTATCCTGTGCGAGCAGATTGATGGCCTCGTCAGTCTTGCCTTGTTGGTATTGCAACAGACCGATGGCCGTATAGGCATCCGTCAGATTGGTCTGTAGCAGGCCGATGTTGGTGGTGGCGCTGGCCAGTTCATTTTGCAGGGTTTGGATGGTCTGCTTGGCCTGATCGAGTTCTGTCAGCACTTTATTCAGATTGGATTCCATCTCCTTGATGCGGGCGTCCTGGGCGTTGCTGGCCTGTTGCAGTGTAGCGAAGTTGGCGTTGACCTGATCCGCCACCGCCTTGTCACCGGCCTTGAAGGTGTGCGGCAAGGTGACCGGATCGGCAAATACTACGTGCATCGAAGCCAGCAGGGTAGCAGTCAGACAAATGATTCTCCAGTGGTTCATAAAACTTCCTCCATTGTGACTGTTTGAGTCACGACAACAGGTTTTCCAGGGCGATGGTATCGGCATAGACCAGTCGACGCACTTCGTCGGCGGTAGTGCCAAACATGTTTTGCAGACCGGTGCTGCGCAGTGGCTGTTGATTGCTGGCAAAGCGTTCATACTCCTTGACCACGATGCGGTATTGCCGGTCGCTGTGGTAGTTGGCGAGGGTGACGGTTCCTTTCCAGTGATGGATTTTGTCGGGGCTAAAGACCTTCTCCTCTTCGCCGATCTGCTTGCGGGCAATGAGTTCACTGGTGCTGCTTGTCAGCGTGACCTCGCTATCGGCCAACGTGTTCCAGCTGAGATCCGGATCGTCGATCGACGGGTTGCGCATCTCTACGCTGGCCACCATCAGTGAGCCGCCGCGGCGCAGCACCGTATTGGTGTAAAAGGTCGGACTGCTCACGGCGACACTGATCTTGATCTGATTGGCTGTCTTCTCCTTGATGGAGAGACTGGCGCTGCGCTCGGGNNCCGGTGTTCATGACGATGTCGCTGTACCAGAGGCCGCGCTCCTTGTCGTAATAGACATGGTAACCGGCGACCGACACACGATGCTTGGGTTCGTCGTCCAATTCATCCAGGGTCAGGTTAAAACCGGGTAAATCGGTAGTGGAAAAAATAGTCGTCAGCGGTTTCTGTTTGGTCTTGGAGCTCTCCCAGATCGGGTCCTGGCCCCAGCGGGTAACATAGGGGCGCATGGACGGCGGTATGGTGAACTTGGTCTGTTTGGTCGGGACATAGACCACCACGCCCAGCATCTCGCAATCGCCGGAAGAGAACCACGGCCGTTTCAAATAGACGCGCAGGCTGTTGCCCAGGCGTTTGCTGGTATAGGTGTCACCTTTCTTGTCGCTCTCCCAACCGAAGGTGGGGATGACATAGGCAATCTCCGGTGCGGCCGGGCGTGCGGAACTGGGTATGACGATGGCGTATTGGTTTTGCGCGGTCTTGACGAACTGCTGTTCCTCCAGCGCCATCTTCTGTTTTAGCGCCGCCAACTCACTTGGTTTGCCGACCAATTGGGCCAGTTTCTGTTTTTGCACATCGCGCATGGGGGAAAAGTATTCGCGAAAGCGCGTGGTGGCGTCGCAGGAGTAGCTGACCAGGCGCGCCTTGGTGTCGCCGAATTCGTGTTGGATGGGCGTGGCCTGCATGAGCAGGGAGCCGCCGGGATTGGGCCCCTTCTTTTGGACATAGGGACCCAGTTGCAGACCCGCGCGCCCCTGGCCAGTGGTTAGATATTTGATCGTGCCCGAGGCGACCGGGGTTGGCGTGCCGTCCAACAGTACCGGGCTCTCGGCCAGCATTGCCTTGACCGTCAGCGGCGGCCGTCCCTGCACGCTGACATGACGCGGACCGTCCGTATCGGCGGGGTCGTCGATCACCTCCTGCCATTGGGCGATCAGGTCGACCTTGCCGGTACTCTTGCCGTGCAGGTCGACGAAACCGAACAGGCGGGTGAAGGTCTCGCCCTGTTTGCGCGTGTCGCTAAAGGGTTGCTGGCTGACGAACTTCTGCCCCTCCTGGGCCAGGTCCAGTGCCTGGCTGGTATTGCCCTGACGGCTGATATAGTCCCAGACCTGGGCAAAGGTCTCCGGTGGCTGTGTGTCGTAGTTGCCACCGGCCTTGAGGCGGATCTCGGTGACCGGTGCATCCTTGGGTTGCCGGACCGCATGCACCAGACGGATCTGGCGGTAGGGGGTGATGGCCCAGTGGGCGCCGTTGATCGCGGCACTGTGGAAGGCCTCCAGTTTCTGCTGCCTGATCTGGGCATTGGGCTCATCGGCCAGGGCCGCTTCCGCCCAGGGGAGCATGGCCATCAGGCGTAGATTGTCTTTGAACAGGAGACTGGAGTAGCGCACCACCACCGACTCCGCCGCTGGTAACTGCACCTGTAGTTCACCATTCTGCCAACTGGGCGCGCCGTTACCTTCGACGATGCGGATACGAAACGGTAGCGCATTGGGCCAGATGCCCTTGACCTCGGCACCGGCCGGTTCGCCATTGGCGTGGCGCTGATAGAAACCCACCTTGACCGGATTGGCACCGGGCGCACCCGGCAGACCGTAGAAGATGGCCGCACCGGCCAGGGGGTCGGGTAGATAACTCAGGGGCAGTTGCGCCTTGGCGAAGCGCTCAGGATGTTTACGCAGTTGCTTGATATCGTCGGATACCGGGACATTGTCCCCGTTGTCCTCCAGGGCGATGATCTGCTGGTAGGCCTTTTTGTCCAGCGCCTTGTCGCCGTCGAACATGCCGTGCTGTTCGGCGATGAGCTGGGCGCAGTGGGGTGGCGCCACATGACGATCACTGTGCTTGGCCTTGATCTCACCGTCATAACTGCTGCGGATAACCAGGGTCTCCAAAGATTCGCCCTCGGTATATTCGTCGCGCGCCACCAGGGCCGGATTGGCGATGGGTTGAAAGCGCAGATACGGGGTGGGCGACGTGACGTTCATCGACTCCGGGCTGTGGTAAGGGGGGCTGTTGCCGGTCAGGTCGACCACCCGGGCGCGCAGTTGATAGACATGGCCGAAACGCAGGCGCGGCAATGTACCCGGCGTCGCACGAAAACTGGCCTCGAGTTTGAAATTGGCGGCCGCCTTGTTGTCGAGCGTTTCCGCCCTCTCCAAATAGTGGTTACCTTTCTCGTCGACACCCGGTTCCGCCACGCTCTTGCCCGGGCGCGGTGCCACCAGACTCCAGCCATCCCAACGGAACAGCGACTCGGAGACGATCATGGTCTTGGGAGGGTTGGGGCTGCCCTGGGTCAACTCCTCGGCGTTGCCCTCACCGACGCTGGGAGAGATGAAACCCTCGCACTCGTCGTACTCGATCTTTTTGTTGACCACCGGTTTCGTGTCGGGAAAACGGATGTGACCGCGGCGCCGACACAGCGACAGCCACTGTTTGCCGTAGTTGTCGCGTACATCGATGCGATAACCCAACAACAGGTCTTCGGCAAACATCGTGAGGTTGCTTTGGTTGGACTGCCCCTCCAGGGTCTTGCTCTGTTGCAGTGATCCCAGCAGCTTGTTGGCCTGGTCGTTGATCACCAGTGCCAGGCCGCCGCTGCGCAGCGAGGGCGGCGCAGCGTTTTGCGGTGAATCACTGCTCTGCTTGCCGTTGACGGGGTTGTAGGCGTTAACCAGGTTGCTCGCGAAATCGATCAGCTTGAGGGCGGCACCGTCCACATCCACCTGCACCACGTCGAAGTCGGGTTTGTCCAGTTGCAGCATACCGTCCTTGATGAAGTCGCTGTTGCGCGCCACGGCGACGAATCCCTGTTTGGACAGATGGCAGCGGGTCCAGGGAGCAATGTGAGTGCGCAACGGATCACTCTGGCTAAATTTCCCGTGCAGCAGTCGCAGGTCCATGTGTTTGTTCGGCGCCAACTCCTGTGCGTAGGGAATGTTCAGGTCGAATACCAGACCCAGCCAGCGTAAGGCTTCCGGGTAGTGTCCCAGGGCCGAGACCGCCTCGTGAAAATCGAATTTCTTTTCCGGCAGCGGACCGGAGCTGACCGGTTGGGTGGCGAACTTATGGAACAGGTTGAGGTAGGCATAGTCGTGCGCTGTGTCCGCCTGGTTGCCGCGCGTCCAGGCACGTTTTTGCCACAACTGTTGTATCGCCTTGATCGTGCCCAGGGCGACCATGTGATGCTTGTCGATATTGATGGATTCGCGCGAATTGACAAAGGCGAGTTTGATCAACTCTCCTTGTTTATCAATCATCGCCTTCACCGACGGCAATTCGCTGGGTGTTTGCATGGCCAGCTGGCCGTATTGGCGTTTGAGGAAGTCGACCACATAGGAGACCGGATACGAGGCGAACACCTTGTCGTCGTGATCCTCGAAATCGAATGGCAGCAGATGGCTGTCACCCGGGAACAAGGCCTGCCACAGTGTCGAGTCCGCATTGGCGGACGTTATTTCAACCTGGTTCGCAGAAAACTCCTGACTGCCCAGTTTGACCCGAAAGCCGTCGCGCATCTGGTTCAAAGTGGCGGGCCAGTCGAGGAAGTCGTCAAAGTCTTTTAAGGTCAGATTGGCCGTGCTATCGAATTCCAGACGCGGGGCGACGAACACCGAGGCACGCAAGTGCTGACCATCCTCGTGCCAACCGTTAGGGGTGATGATCCAGTTGATGCGTTGTAGGGTAGGTTTCATGGCGCCACGGTTTCCTTAGTCAAGGGTTACCAACTCTGATAGGGATAGTCATTGGCCTGGGGGGCGCCGCTGGGCGAAACCGGCTTATAGGGTTTCTGGCTCGGGGTCGGTGCCGCCTCGAAGTCGGCAAAGGCATCGCAATACTGTTCCCAATAATTGGCGTGTTTCTCTTTCCAATAGGTGTTGCCGATATATAAGGCCTTGTCTGCCTCCATGGCTTGCATAAAGGTCGGATCACCGCTCGAACCGGAGAAGACCCGGCGCATGGTGGCACTGACACTCTTTTTAAAGAAGGCCAGGTGAATGGTGACGCTGACCGTTGCCTCACCCTGGACCTTGCCGCTGACGCCCTCGTAGGTCAGTCCCAGATAAAAACTCATGGAGATACAGATCAGGCCTAACACCTCCAGGGCGCCGTCGGCGCGCACATAACCGGTCAGCGACGGATTGCCGGTCTCCAGCTTGAAGTAGATGCCGGCCATGACCACGATGCCGCCCTTGGCCACACCCAGGTTGATGGAGATATTGCCGCCGAACTCCAGTGAACACTCCAGCACCTCGAGGCCGTCGGCGCCGGCGGCGATGCCGAAAAAACCACCGCCGCTGAACAGTGACACGGTTAGGGCGAAGGGATTGTGGCGCTCGGCAAAGGCGAAACGCACGCGCATGGGGTCGCCGGTAAAGGGCAGATTGAGCGAGGCGCTGAGGGCGATGTTTTGCAGGGCGAAGGCGCCGACGGCTATGGGCGGCAGGGCCAGCGAGTAGCCCAGCATGGCGCCGCTGGGGCCGATGTCCAGACTGGGCGGATCGCTGAAACCGTCAGGTTTGATTTTGGACAGCAGTTGATCGATAAAACGGAAGAAACCTTTGAGGTCTATTTTACCCAGTTTCACGCTGAAGTCCGGTTTCTGGCCGTTACGCGAGATAAATTCAAAGTACTCGAAATTGATGTTCATCACTTCCAGCCCGGGCAGCAGTTTGATATCGAAGTTGCTCAGGCGTCCGCTTACCGTTGAATCCAGTTGCTTGCCACTCAAGTCGGTGGCGATGCTGGCCTGCAGGTGCAGTTGGGTCTGGCCGGATTTGATGATTACCAGACCGCTCGACTTCAGATTGCCGGGGAACCAATCCAGGGTGGTGACGACGCCGTCGGGCAGGCCGCCGCTGTCAAAGTGGGTAATGGTCTTGATGCTGGGCAGGCTTTTACCACCGCCATAGTTGTTGGTCAAAAGATCCGCCAGCGGGACGCTGCCCAACAATTTGGCCTCGCTGAAAAACTGTTCGAAAAAACCGTCGCTAGTGACACCGGTGATTGGCGCCCCCGCCAGCACCGACAGCTTGTCCATGTCACCACCCACCGGACCATGAACGCGCGACAGGCCGCCGATATCGAAGTTGGGTGTGGCCACGCCGCCGCTGCGATCGCCGTTGAAACGGATCTGGCTGCGCGGCAATTCACTCAGACTGCTGTCGGTGTTTTGGTCCGGCAGTTGAAACTGTTTCAGAAAGACATCGGCCGGATTTTTACCGGCGTCGAAGCCATATTGGATGTAACGCTCATAGAGTTGCAGGCGCGAATTTTCGCCCTGGTTACCGCTCAATTGCCCAGCCGCCGATAGTTGCAGGTCGGCATAGACCAGATAAGGATAGAAATAGACGCGGCTGGATTTGGGTTTGCTGCCGATGATGTCGCCGTTACTATTGCGCGGCACGTCGGCGCTGATGAATAGCGTTTGGCTCGGGTAACTGGTGTCACCCGGTTCGTCCGACGGTCCATAGGCAATCTGTTGGCCGCCCACGGGGCGGGCGCGCAGATTGCCGGTGAACTGTTTGTATTGTTCGACCATCAGTGCGGCCTGCTGCGCCGAACCGGCGGCATTGTCGTTATCGATCCAGAGCATGGGCGCGGTGAATTCGATACGCCGATTTTCCCAATCGGTGGCGACCAAGCTAAACAAAAAGGGACTGCCGTCTATGGTTGGCTTGAAGAAGGGGGCGTCTTTGTTACCACCATCCAACGGCGGCGTCTCCAGTGTCTTGATCTCTATACTTTGAAAAGGTAGGGCGCGTCCCGGCAGCATCAGCCCATCCTCGCCTTGCGGTTTGGGATAGAGACGCAACAACTCCTTACAGACAATGAAGTAACGGGTGCGCAGATAGGCGATGTGATTGTGGTTGAGTTCACGTGTGGAGATAGTGATCAACTCCGCTTCGTGACCGACGGGGCAGAGGAATCCCTTGCGAGTGACCTTGACGTAGTGGTCGCGCCCCAGGGTGGCGCGGTGTTGCCAATTGGTCAGATCCAAGTTGATTCCGTCGGGGATAGTCCAATGCCCTTTGAGATCGAGCGCCGCACCCAACGTGGAGAGCATCAGTTGCTTGACCTGGGTGTGGCGGGTGATGCGACGGTTGTTCTGCGACAAATGTTTGTCCACGTCGTAATTGACGCTCAGGTGGACCAGTTGATTGCGGTCGGCATTGGTCAGGGTCTCGCACTGGCCTTTATCGTTGTTGAGACAAAACCAGGAGACCGGACCTTTGGCATCGCCGTTGACGTCGGGATTGAAATCCGGCGACCAGATGGCGCGCACAGTACGCAGTGCATCATCCTGCTCGTCGATATAGGGTTTGCCCACAGGGTTCTTTTTACGCACACCCAGGCGGGTGTGCCACAGGGCGGTGCGTGTGCCGGCCGCCCGTGTCTGGCGTTGGGCCGGTTGTTTGTCATGGGCCCAGCCGCTATAGCCGTGGGGTGAGAGTATCAAACGGAACGGTGCTTCGATGCGTGTCTGGAACGGCGCCGGATCGGCGATGGGGCCGGTGACCAGGCCGGGCTTGAGGGCGATGCCGGCCTCGGTTGCCGCCAGGTTCTTGCCGGCGGTCGTCTCAATTCCGTTTATCGGTTTGGCCTCGACCCGGCGTGCGCCGGTACTGGCGATGTTGATCCAACGTTCACCCTGAACGACCGGGACCACTGTCTGCTTGCGCGTCTGGAAAAAGGCCTGGCCGGTAGTGGGCGGCAGGGGGATGTTGTCCTGAAACATATCCTTGTCCAGGATCGCCTGACCGGGGTCCGCCTGCGGCGGCAGCGCCCGCGGTGACACACTCAGCGGGTAGCGCTCCCAGGCCAGCAGGGCGGGTAAGGTGTAATCGATGGCATCGATCTCCTTGGGGATGGCAAACACCAGGCGACTGTCGCCGGCGGTGAGGGCGGGGACAGGCGGTGACGGCAGGTTGTCCTCGTCTTCGTCCTCTTTATCCGAGAAATAGGTGCGTTCCAGGACGTGTTGCGGTTGGAAGTGGACCACCAGATAGGCCGGACTGCTCGCCTTGGCGCGCACCAGCCGTTGTTTGCCGGACTTCGTTACCAGTTTCAGATTGATGAATTCGAAACGCAGGTCGAGCAGGTCCTGGGCCCGCAATACCGACAACAGCGGTTTGACTACGGCCCCCGGTGCCACCGACTGGTAATCCATTTGTGTTTGCTGATTGTCTGTTGCGCTGATCGCGGCTGTGGCGGCGTTGCCGCGCCGGGGGAACAGGCCCATGGCCTGCAACAAGGGCAGCAGGCCAAACAGTTTTAATAGTTGACGCCTTCTCATGGGCGGTCTCCCGTGGCGTATGCGGTGTCGATCAAGTCAGTGGGCTGCACGCACGTCATAGGGAATTCTCGCGCAGGGTGAGGCGCAACAGCGTGACGTCCTGGCTGAGGGTTCCCGGGTAGGATTGCCCGTTCATGCGCCAGTCGTCGAGGCGGTTGTGCAGATTGTCCAGGGACAGGGAATAGGAGACATTGGTACTTATGCGACCATTCCAGGCAATGCCGGCGCTGAAACTATTGATGCCCCGACTGCGTAGGTCGACATCCAGGCCGCTGCCATCGGCCAACATGACACCGATACGGCCTTCGCTGTATCCCAGGGCACCATGCAGGGATATCACGCTGCTCTTGCCGACGCTGAAGCCATTGCCGACGCCGATATAGCCGCCCTGGTAACGCAGGTTGCGTCGATTAACCGAGTCCAGCATGGTCTCCTCATTGAATCCACCGGCGAACAGGCGCAGCCCCTGGTAGAGGCGAATGCCGACGGCGATATTCTGACCCTGATAGCGGGTCTTGGAGTCGGGCGCGAAACCGGGACGATCCTGCAGATGGTTGGAGTCATTGCTCAGCTTGGCGCCCAGGTCGATGAACAGACGTTGGTTGGCGCTCAGGGTAATACCCAGATCGGCCAGGGCGAAGGTGGTTTCAAAACGGGTGTCGGGGATATTGATATCCGGGTCGGCCCATTTTTGTGACAAGTGGATATCACTGTGGGCGGCGCCCAACGATACACGCGGGACGAAGTCCAGATCCAGGGCGAAGGTATTTAACGGTGACAGGATCAGCAGACCGCCGAGTGTCGACAGACAAATCCTCCGCCTGCCGGCACCGTGTCCGGTGTTGGGCGGAGTTGCTGTCTGGCAAAACATAGCGACTGTCCTTTGTTCTGTTACTGACTTATTTAAATAGTAGAGTACGCCGATTTCACGGTGATTTCACGGCTATGCAATGTGAATTTTCACTAGACTCGCTTTGTACCTACAGGTAATCGTTGAGTGAATTACGCTACTAATGTTGACTCCTATTTAATATGTTTGGCGCGCAGCGGGTGTTGCAACGTCAGGTTGATGGCATCCACCTGTTGCGCCGACAGATTTTCCGGCAGGCAGTCGTGGTAACTCATGACATTGTTCCAGGGCTGATACCAGGGGTAACCGGCATACCAGATTTTACCGCCGGTGCAGTGCAGGCTGGGGCTGTAGCCACCGCCCTCGGTGGCACCGGGGCCCTTGCACACATCGCTCAGGTCGGCCTGGGTATCGGCAACATCGTCGGCCGGGTCGTCGAACAATTGTCCCGTCCGATCGCCGTCCGATGTGGCTGGTTCGGAAAATCCGCAGATCGTCTCGGCGAAGGTATGGGCCAGGCCGAAGTAATGCCCCAGTTCGTGGGAGAGCAAGGTATCGTTGGCAATGATGCCATCGCCGTCCAGGTCGTCATTGGGTTTGAGGATGCCGGTGTGCGTATAGGCGGGCATGGAGACGAACTGTGAATCCCACGGACCCCAACTGAATCCGCGTCCGCCGTTGTTGCGGAAGAAGACCACCAGGCGATCGGTGAACTGCAGTGTGGCAACGGCATTGGCCAGGCTGTTGTAATTGAGTTTGTCCAATGGCGTTTCCGGTTGCTGATTGAGAATGGTCTTGTTGAGCGCCTGCATATCGCTCGTTTCGTTGAACAGGAAAAAGATATTGGCGTAGGGGTACCAGGTCTTGTTGGCCTCTTCGACCCAGTGGCTGATCTCGGCGCCGGTGATGGGTGAAAGATTGCTGCCGTCATCGTCGGCCAGCGGGATGGCCAGGATGCGGATGAAGCGTGTGCTGGTGATGGGGTGATCGCCGATCGTGATTGCGTTGCCCACGCTGATCGATTCGACGTTGTCGTTACCCGGTTTGGTCTCCGTGCAATCGGTGTTGCGGCCGATGACCAGGCGTTGTCTGGCGCCGCTTTGGCGCGGATCGACCAGGGCCTCGAAGATGGAGTGGGTGCCGTTGGCGTCGGTGTTCAGTTCGGTGACATGAAAGCCGGCATAGCCGTATCCGGCATGAATCACCGGTGTGGTATCGAAGCTGGTGCTGTCCGGCGACAGGTTGTAGTCAGTGATCAACTGCGCCACCAGCGCTTGCGTTGCAGCCAGGGTATCGGTATCGGTGGGCGGCGGTGTTGGCAACTTGGAAGGATCATAAAGTCTGCCGTGCAGGCGTCGCAGTTGATCGCTGTTGCCGGCCACGTGCAGGAAGGCGGCGTATTGCACGGCGTCGAGAACAGTGGCGCCCTGGTGCGACTGCTTGAGGGTCAGGTAGGTGTATTGCTCGCCGTTGCCCCGGGTGACCACATCACTGTGCAGTGAGCTGCGGGCAAAGACGATGGCGGCGTCATCGACACCAGCGGCACCGAACTGGCCTTTGTGCGCCTTGAGGTAATCACTCACGGCATTGACGCGGGCGGTATCGTCATTGATCACGGCGCTGCTGAGACTGCCGCTGGCAACGCCGACCTCAAAGCCGTCGCCAGCGGTCTGGACTTCACCGTTGAGTTTGGCCAACGGTTGCGCGCTGGTCTGTTGCGAGTAGGTTTTGTAGCCGTCGCTCCACAACGCTTCCAGGGTGAAGTAATAGGCCACGCCATTGGTCAGGCCTTTGACCAACTGCATCGGGCTGACCTTGTCGGTGAGGTTGTTACATTGGCTGAAGGCGTGGTCCGGTTGTGTATCGGTGCACAGATTGAATTGCCCGGCGGCGATGGCCGGCCAGGTCAACATCACCTCGCCGTCCCAGGCCGTGATCTTCAGTTGCGGATTGTCATGGCAGACCAAATGGATGTCGTCGATGTCGCCGCCATCGATCAGTCCTTCACCGTGTTCAACGAAACATGTCTGTTCGGGTACTATCGGCTGGGTCAATACGCTGACCTTATACGGTTTCTTTTTGGTCAGCTTACCGGCAAAGGCATAGGTACCGTCTTGGGGAATGGCTAGATTGTCAGCGCCGTTGTTTTGCACCACCAGTCCGGTGCCGGCCAGACCGTTAACGGTCAGAGACACGCTATAAGTCTTGCGCGTGTCGGAACCGGAGTCGCCACCACCGCAACCGGCGGTCAGGGACAATACGATCAAGCCGACAGCAATACCTGCGTGTGCCGTCGTGGCTGACAGGGGATTAAAGAATCGCAAAGCCATCTGCGTACAACCTCCGGTTATCAATATACGCCGTCGACGATATCCATGGCCAGCGTATTGTCCAGGACCGTTTGATAGGGCAGGTAGGCGAAGCCGCCGTCGCCGAAGCAGTTACCGAAGGCGTTTTTGACGATCATATAACCGCCGCCAACGCCGTCGGCGATGGCCGCCAGACCGGCATCGGCGCGTAAGGCATTGACTTTAGCCAGGTCTCCATTGTCGATCATGCCCACCAGATGCATGGCGAGCAGTCCCAGCGAGGCCTCACCCGCCAGGTATCCGACCATACCGTCGTGCTGACTGGCGGCCAGCAGCGACTGGTTGATGGAGAGGGTGATGACAATGGGACCGCCGGCCGCCAGATAGACCCGGGTCCAGTTGAGGTAGTAGAGCTTGTCCTTGGGGTCCCAGTATTGGCTGCTCTTCTGAATGCGAAAACCCAGGTTGGCGGGATTCTTGTCGGGCACATAGAAACCGCACTCCTTCCAGTTGGAGTCCTTGCAGGCAAAGCCACTCTGGTGGGTGGTGTCGGAACAGGTCTCCGGGTAGTTCTTACACGAGGCCTTGTAGGCCTTGATGGGGGCAAGAATCTCACGAAAGGGCGACGGATTGTAGTTCCACTGGTTTTCAAAGTAGAGCGGGAATTTTTCCGTCACCATATGCTGAAAGGCGGTGTGACTGACCAGACCGTCACCGAAATCCCCCGGTTGCCATTGTCGGCGCGCGCGGTTGTACAAGGCCTGTTCCGACAGGGCGACCTGCACCTGGTATTGCCACCAGACAGCGCTCTCCAGGGCCGAGGTATTGGCGAAGGCGGTGCAGGTGCCGCGTTTGCCCTGGTGTTTAACGCAGGTGATATAGGGCTTCAAGGGCCAGTCGTGTAATGCGAGGATGCCATAGGGGTTGAGGTCGCAGGCGCCGCTGTAGTTGTTGCCGGCNNGGCGGCCAGGGCCTCCGGATCGGCCAATCGGCTTTGCCAGTCGGCAGGCAGGCGCCGGTACAGGGCGGCATAGAGACTGAGCTGGTTGCCACGCGTGTGGGTGACGCGCAGGCCATTGGCCACATTGCGTTTGAAGGTGCGCGTGCCGTGCGTGATGAATTCCGCGTTGCTGCCGTCACGCAGTGTGGCTGTCACAATCAAATTACCGTTGGCGCTTAGTTTGACCACATCACTGTCGCTGCGCGGGAGTTGCGGCAGCAACGGGCCCAGATCGGGATTGGCCTGTTGAAAGGCCTGGATGATCTCATCGTCGGCCGCATCCTGGCGCAGCTGAGCGGCCTCTTGTTGCTGGGCCCGGTCTGCAGTGATCGCATCCCAGTTACCGCTCGCCACCAGCTGTTGGTAATACGGATCACTGATCAGCTCGGCCCCTTGCGGCGGCCTGCCCTGGTCGTCGTCACCCTGATTCTGGCCCTGGCCGCACGCGCTCAGGATCAACGTGAGCAGAAAAAACACCGTTGCTGTTACCCTGTCCATGATGGTCTACCTCGTAATCGCCGTGCCTACGGAATAGGCGGAATGGTTTCCAGGGAGGTATAGGTCTGTTGCTGATTGCCGCCCAGGATGCTGCTGAGATTACTGACGGTGACATTGGCCTCACCACCATGGACGGCACTGATATTGCCGTAGGCCAGATTACTGGCACCGCCGCTGACACTGCCGCCGTAGGCCGAGGCGATATTGGCGGCACCGCCACTGATACTGGCGTAGTTGTTGGTGATGGTGTTGTTGACGCCCACCACCAGACCGCCGAAGTTGGCGTAGCTGGCACCGTAACCGCCGACAATGTTATGGGAGCCGCTCTTGAAGGATGTACCCCAGGTGAACCCCGCATCTTTGCACTCGTCCGGATCGGTGGTGAAGCCAAAGGAGCAGAGTTCAACGCCGGAGGCGTTCGCCTCGTTGTAACCGACGATCAGGTTGCCGACACCGTTGATGGAGTCGGTTTTGTCCGCACCGTTGACGATTTGTACATTGACCCCTGTGAACAAGACCCGGCGATGTCCGTAACTATCACTATCCACGCTCATGACGCCATCCAGATCCAGGGCCGAGTTTTTCTGCAGCGCGGCCAGCGCAGTTTCCAGTTGCGCGATGCGGGCGCTCTGCGCGTTCAATACCTGAATCAGCGCGGCAAAATTTTCATTGACCTGGGCGGCGACCGCCTTTTGCCCGGCGTTGAATTGATGGGGTACCGCGATGTCGTCGGCGGCGTGCGCTACACCATGGGTCAACAAGGCGATGACTACGAAAACAGGCTTGCTGATGTTCATCGGAGACTCCTTTATATATACAGTCTATTTACAGATAACTATTGCCACACACCACTGTCCCAGCGCATGTTATCCCAGGTGGAGTTTTTATTGCCGTCCGGATTGCCGCTGCCGCTGCACGCGGCGATGGCGACTACCAGGGCAATGATCAGGCTTAGTAAAAAGGTTCGCTGTTTCGGTTGTATGGTTTGCATGTCACGCCCTCCCTTACCAATCGGAGTGGTTGCTTCACTATCCCTTTGTAGTGAGTGTAACGTGGGCTGATTTCGTGGCGATTTCACCGACGGGTGAATAGTTGGCAATTTGCCGCTGGGTGCAGGCTGAGCTTAGGGTGGCTTTTTCGGTTATGTGATTGATCGGGCGGGTTTGTCTGTCGCCCGGTGGGGACTGCCGCTCAATAGCTTGGCGTCAGAGCGGCAAATTGATCGACAAGGCGCTGCGCCTCGTCATGCTGGCCCGATGCGCGCAAGCCATCCTCGACTGCCGTCACGGCCTTGGCCAGTTTTTGTTGCAGCCTGTCCCGGTAGCCGACGATGACTGCCAACTCTTCACCGGGCAGGAATGGTCCGTCGAATAGGGCGCGTAGCTTATCCGCCAGGGGTAGCCAGTTTGATATCCCGTTACCCAGCGCGCTGGTAATCAGGCGCTCGAGGGCCACCGCGTCGGACCAGCATAGTGCGGTGTTGAGTCTGGCCTGCCCTTGTTGCACCACCACCGACTGATCGTTTTGCAGCAGGCGGCGTAGGCGATGCAGGTTGGTGCGCAGATTGCGCAGTGCGATATCGCCATCCAGTTCCGGCCAGAGGATCTCCGCCAGATGTGTTTCGGCAATGCCGTGGGGTTCGGCGGCCAGCAATAGTTTCAACAGATCGCAGGGACGGCGATGTTTGCCGCCGGAGAGATTGATGTCTTCACCAGAGACCTGTAACGCGAAATGGCCCAGGCTGTGAATACGTACCGGCCACGGCCATTGCTGATCGGCGTCGTCAGGCGGTACCAGATGAAAACGTTTTATGATGGCATGCACCAGTTCGGGGTGGATGTCGTGGGCCAGGGCCAGGGCGCACAGGCGGGCGATTACATTGGGACGCCAACCGTTAAAGGCGACCACGCCCTTGGCGCGCGCCTGAGACAGGGTGTCGCGCAAAATGTCCAATGCACGTATTTCATCACCTTGCTCCAGACTGAACTGGGCCTCGGCCAGGGCGCACTGCCAGGCCATGGTCCAGCTGCCGAACTGTCGGCCCAGCACGCGCGCCTGGTCCAGATGGTGGCGCGCGCTGGCGGCATCACCCAATTCGTTTTGCACCAGCGCCATACCATAATAGGCCTCGGCGCGGGTATAGACCGCACCAAAATCCTCGGCGGCGCGCAGGGCGCGCTGTTGATGATCGGCGGCCTGAATCAGATCATTGCGGCTGAGGTGCAGCCAGGCGCTGTCGATGTGGTAGTAGGCGCGATCCATATCGCGCGCGTTATAGACCTGCGGCAACAACCGGCTCAGATAGGGTTCGCCCTCTTCCGGTCGGCCGTGAATAAAGGCATTGGTGGAGCCCTGCATCAACAGGATGGCGTACCAGACAAAGACGCCACTGCTCTGTGCCAGCTCCAGACCTTCATTGAGTGCACTCACGCAGGCATCGTGGTCGCCGGAGGTCCAGCTCAGCCAGGCGTGTGCCAGGCTGTAGGTGGTCGCCGCCAGGGGTGGCAGCGGTGTGCCCGACTCCGGTAATAGTTTTTCGATCAGCGCCGCCGCCTCGCTCAGGTTGCCCTGCCAGATGCTGTGCGTGCACAAATAGAAACCGCTGAAGATACGCTGGTTGACATCTTCTATGCGTCGGATGCCGAGCTCAGCGGCGTGGCGCCAGTTTGCCAGTTCCGCATCATCGGGTTTGCGCAGGATCAAAATACTGGTCATGCGTGAAGCCAGTTGGCTGAACAATTCGTCGTTGTGATCCAGGGGGAAGCGCTCTTTTATCTGCGCGAAGTGTTGTAGCCAGCGATCGAGGCGTGCCGTATCGGTCAGCGAGTAGATGATGGCATCGACCGCGCCGATCCAGGAGAGCAGCGTGCCTTGCGTGTTGCCCGCCTGCCAGAAATCCTGATAGGCCTGGTTGTAGAGGGCGTAACTCTCGTTCAATCGCGTCGGTAACAAGGCCGTCGCACGCCAAAAGGTGATCCAGGGGGTGGACTGCTGAACCGCGCCCGGCAGGTGGCGCAACCATTTATCCAGTTCCTGGTAACGCCCTTGCGTCATCATCTCCTGCGCGCGGCTCATCAGGATCTCCACCACCTGTTGCCAGGCTCCCGCCGATTCCAGCAGCGGCAGGGCGAAGTCGATCTCATCGCGCTTCAATAAGGCCTCGGCTGCCTGGACGCGCAGTTCGTTGAGTTTCTCCGCGCTCCACTCCCGTTCACCCAGATGCAACAGCAGGCGGCGAAACAACGGATGATAGCGATAGTTACCGTCGGCCTCGTGGTAGACAAACAGATTTCGGCGCAACAGTTCATCCAACACCTGCTGCACCTTGTCCATGGCGCACAGGCTGCTGGCCAGGGTGAGGTCGAACTGGGGCGGCAGGGCGGTGGTCAGCAGCAGCTGGCGTGTCTGCGGCTCCATATCCGCCAGCAACTCCGCAGCCAGGTAGTCGAAGATATGGGACTCGCCGTCGCTGGCTTGCGTGATGTCCGTCCCTTCGCTGCGCAACGTCAGAATGGTGCCCGCCGCCCAGCCCTGGGTGAGTTGGTGCAGCGCATGCGCATCGACGCGCTGTTTTTCCTCCTGCGGCCAGGCGTTGATCAGGGCCTGGGTCTCCTCGACGGTCAGGCGCAACGTGCTCTCACCGACCACGCCCAATTGTTGATTGGCGCGCAGGCGGGCCAGCGCCGGCGGCGGCTGGTGACGACTTAGGATGAAAACGCCATGGGCCTCGGGCACACACTCCAGCAAGTGGGGCAACAAAGTCGCCGTGGCGGAGTTGCCGGGGAGTTGTTGAAAGTCGTCCAGCACCAGGACAAAGCCTGGCGGTGCCCCGTTGAACAGCGCCTCGCAAAAGTTGCGCGCATAGACGGTCTCGCCGCCGGTAAATTCCGCGGTCAGCGGTGGAAAGGCGTTGGTGGCGTGTATGCCCAGTTGACGCGCGGCCTCGCGCAGAAAGAAAAAGAAGGCGCCGGGATCGGCGTCGCGATTGTCGACGCGATACCACAACACGGGTAAATGACGTTGCGCCAGGTAACCCGCCGTGAGCACGGTCTTGCCGTATCCGGCCGGTGCGGCAATCCAGACGATGGGGCCGTTGGCATGTGTTTGGTCGAGCAGGTGATAAAGACGCGGACGTTGCAGCCAGTGGGGTGAATGCGGGGGACAGAATTTGGAAAGGGGGATGACGCTNNGTGGTAAAAAACTGACCGCTAGTGTATCAGATCCCTCTCCGCCAGACATGTTGCTTTCATTAGGCCTCTGCGTTGCCAAGTGTTTGTATATTTAAGATATTTGTTTGGACTAACGCCGGATTGCCGCAGTATAGCCGGGCGGCGGCTGGTACTTTTTTACAAAACGCCGGTAACTTTTTACCTGTCTGCCCGTTTGGAAAGATTCTAACCTGTCCCCCCTTTGTCGCTTTAATTGTTCAACCGTGGAGAC
>DKAX01000030.1 GCA_002450975.1 Proteobacteria bacterium UBA6915 | reverse complement strand
CGGTCCGGCCACCGGCACCAATGCAACGACGTGCACACCCGGCCCGTGGAATATTCATCGCATGTTGCAGGCGGCCGATGCACTACCGGTGAATCTCGGTTTTCTCGGTAAAGGTAACGCCTCATTACCGGAACCGTTGCGTGAACAGATCAACGCCGGTGCCATTGGATTAAAATTGCACGAGGATTGGGGCACCACGCCACAGGCGATCGATAATTGTCTCAATGTGGCGGAAGAGTCAGACACGCAGGTGGCGATACACACCGACACCTTGAACGAATCGGGCTTTGTGGAAGACACCATCGCCGCGTTCAAGGGGCGCACCATACACACCTATCACACTGAGGGTGCCGGTGGCGGCCACGCGCCCGACATCATCAAGGCGTGCGGACAGAACAATGTGTTGCCCTCGTCCACCAATCCCACGCGCCCCTATACCGTCAACACCATCGACGAACACCTGGATATGTTGATGGTGTGTCACCACCTGGACTCTAAGATCCCGGAGGACATTGCCTTTGCCGAGTCGCGCATACGGCGCGAGACCATCGCCGCGGAAGACATACTGCACGACCTGGGCGCGTTCAGCATGATCTCTTCCGACTCGCAGGCCATGGGTCGCGTCGGTGAGGTGGTGACGCGCACCTGGCAGACCGCGCACAAGATGAAGGTGCAACGCGGCCCGCTCAGCGGTGACAGTGCACGCAACGACAACACGCGCGCCAAGCGCTACATCGCCAAATACACCATCAATCCAGCGATCAGTCATGGCATCGCCCATATGGTGGGTTCGGTGGAGGTGGGCAAGCTGGCCGATCTGGTGTTGTGGCGTCCGGCCTTCTTCGCTGCCAAGCCGTCATTGATCATCAAGGGCGGCATGATCGTCGCCGCACCCATGGGCGATGCCAACGCCTCCATCCCCACGCCACAACCGGTGCACTATCGTCCCATGTTTGGTGCCGTGGGTGGTGCACTGACGCATACCAGTGTCAGCTTTGTCTCACAGTGGGCCCTGGACAACGACATCAAGGGACAGCTGGGCCTGCACAAAATCGTTGCGGCAGTACGCAACACGCGCAACATCGGCAAGCGCGACATGGTACACAACGACTACCTGCCGCACATCGAGGTCGATCCGCAGACCTATCAGGTGCGGGCCGATGGACAATTGCTGATGTGCGAACCGGCGCAGGTGTTGCCGCTGGCGCAACGTTACTTCTTGTTTTAGGAGACGCGCATGTTACAAATACTCGAACGCATCAATCCACGCCACCACGATCACCCGCTGCTGACACTGACCCTGCCGTTTGATCTGCGGCAAAAGAGTCGTTTGCGTGCACAACTGGACAACGGCACCGAGGTTGGACTTTTGTTACCGCGCGGCACCGTATTGCGCAACGGCGACTGTCTGCGCGCCGAAGATGGCAGTGTGATTGCGATTCATGCGGCCACTGAAGCCGTGAGCACAGTGCGGGCCGCGTCACCGTTGGCACTGGCGCGCGCCTGTTACCACCTGGGCAATCGACACGTGGCTCTGCAAATTGGCGACGGTTGGGCACGCTATCAACAAGATCACGTACTCGATGCCATGGTGCGCGACATGGGACTACAGGTGGAACACGAACAAACGATGTTTGAACCGGAGGGCGGTGCCTACGCACACAGCCACAGCCATGGCCACCAGCACGACTGAAACAACCAGTCAGCATGCCACGGCACAACTGCGCCTGTGGCAGTTGATCAGCCCGGCGCTACCGGTCGGCGCCTATGCCTATTCGCAAGGGTTGGAGTATGCGGTGGAGACCGGATGGGTCACGGATGAATCCAGTGCCTGCGCCTGGATCATCGGTGTGGCGCAACACAGCGTAGGGAGCTTGGATATTCCGATCCTGCAACGTTGTTACAACGCCTGGCAGGCTAGTGATCATGCACAGGTCACGCAGTGGAACCGGCAACTGCAGGCCATGCGCGAGAGCAACGAACTGTTAATGGAGGACCGGCAACTGGCGAGCGCACTGCGCAAGGTGGTCAAGGAGCTGCAACTACCGGCACCCGAATTGGTATGGCAACACCAACACTGGAGCTTCGTCACCTTATACGCCTGGGCCGCCAGTCACTGGCACATCCCGTTGCCCGATGCCGCGCGCGGTCTGTTGTGGGCGTGGTGTGAAAACCAGGTGGCCGCCGCCATCAAACTGATACCCCTGGGACAGAGCGCGGGACAACGCATACTCGACCAGTGCATTACCCGCATCCCCGACATTATCGACCAGGCCTCGCACATCACAGACGATGACATCGGCGCGACCACGCCGGGTTTGGCCATCGCCAGCGCCCTACACGAGACACAGTATTCACGGCTATTTCGTTCATGAACAAACCAAGAGGATTCAAACCATGACCAGACAAACACTGCGCGTCGGCATCGGCGGCCCAGTCGGTTCCGGCAAAACCGCGCTCACCGAAAGACTATGCAAACAAATGCGTGACCATTACAACATGGCGGTGGTCACCAACGATATCTACACCCACGAAGACGCGCAGTTCCTGCAACGCAATCAGGCGTTGAGCGAGGACCGCATCATCGGTGTCGAGACTGGTGGTTGCCCGCATACCGCCATACGTGAGGATGCCTCCATGAACCTCGCCGCCATCGACGAACTGCAACAGCGCTTTACCGGCCTGGATCTGATCCTGGTGGAGAGCGGCGGCGACAATCTCAGCGCCACTTTCAGCCCGGAGTTGTCGGACCTTACTATCTATGTCATCGATGTCTCCGCCGGCGACAAGATACCGCGTAAGGGCGGACCCGGCATCACCAAGTCGGACCTGTTGGTGATCAACAAGATCGACCTCGCCCCCTACGTAGGTGCCTCACTGGAGGTGATGGACCGCGACGCCAAACGCATGCGTGGTGAACGTCCCTTCGTGTTCAGTAATCTTAAGACCGAACAGGGGTTGAATCAGATCATAGATTTCATTGTCACCCAGGGCATGTTGCGTCCGCTTACCATTACCGCCCAGGTCGACGCAGCTGGTCATATCTAGCAGAGCGGTGCTGTATGTGATGTTCACTTATAATTTGAGGACCTACTTCAGGTTTCTGATACCCGCAAGAACTTGATGGACTGTCATTGGGGACACACCCCTGGCAGCGGTAAAACGACCTACCATACTCAAGTTATGTCTCAACTCAGGGCGATACCGCGAAATATCGACCTAAGGAAGCCGCGACCCTGCTGCTCGGTAGACAACTCGGTCTACCGGATCAGGAAGGCACCATGCTCTACCTCAAACAAACACCTGAAAGTCAGCAACGCCTGCGCAGGACATGCTCCCTCTGGAAAGCCTTTGCGGCCAATGGCCTCACCGGCCCTTTGAATTGAAGGCAAAAAAGACAATAATGGCAATCCACAGCGGATCTAATGCATTCAAGATACTCGATCCGGGTATAGACTACTAAAGTCACCGCCAAGCGGGACCAATATTAGATTCCATAAAACCAGACCACCGATCCGGCAGATGTCTTCATACAGTATCAGGAAAAATGCGTTATACGCCTTTATCGGTGGCGGCCTATCGGGCGTGTTGATACTGGCCAGAAACTATTACCTGGCCGGTCAGTTACCCATGGAGCAGTTCGCCCAGTGGAATGTGATACAGCTGTTTCTGCTTTATGCGGCCTACGCACACCTGGGCATAAACACCTCTGTCGCCAACCTCGCCTTCGAGGCGCGCGCACGCGATGACCTGCAGAGTGCTTTACGCCTGCAGGCGACAACAACCCTCACCTACAGCGGACTGATCATAGCGGCCGTAGGGATACTGGCCGTGCTGCCGGAAGCGCTGCTGGGAACCACGGTCGCCCGCTATCGTTATCTGGTCATCGGTCTGTTTATCGTTCAACATCTGTTTGCTCACGCCATAGCCGGACGCAGGGCGGAAGGGCAGTTCGCGCGTATCGCCCTGGGACAGGCCGCCCTGGCAGGAATCAATCTGCTTCTGTTGTTTTTCCTGGATATCAAGAGCGACTTTGCCCTGGTGGTCTGGGCCATGATTGTCAGCTATCTGCTGGCCATTGCCATGACGCTTGCGCCAGCGCACATGCGTATTAAGCGCGCATTGATCTCCAGAGCCACGCTTAAACAATTGCTCAGTGTCGGCATACCCCTGGCTGGTATTTCGTTGATTGCAGTCGGCGTTCAAAATATCGACCGCCTGGTTATAGCCAATTTGATGGACTTTCGGTCTCTGGCGGTCTACGGTTTCGCCGTCACCTATTGTGCGCCGATCTATCTCTTTCCCCGCCTGCTCTACGGTGTATTGATGTCACACTTCAGTCGTTCCAACGCCGTCGACAGCCACGACACCCGCCAGCGTCAGTTACTGCAAGTCATCCTGGTGCTGGCGATATTCTTGAGCCTGATGGCGGCAACAATGAATGCGCTCGCCGATTGGCTGGTAGGGCTCTTTTTCCCCGACTATCATCAGGCACTTCCCTTGATGACGGTTTTGCTCATCGGCTCCTATCTGTTCGCCTGCGCCAGCCTGATTACCAACTTCGGCATGACTCAAGGTCGTCAGCTACGCGCCTTGTATTGGCAAGGGCTGTTTTTGACGGCCATGGCCACTGGTCTGGCGCTGGCTGCCTGGCGCGCATTCACCCTTGAGGACATCGCCCGACTGGTCGCCATCCTTTTCGGGCTCTACCTGTTGCTCTCCTTGGCCTTCCAGGTGAAATGGCGCATAATCCCAGCGCGTAACGCCCTGGCGCTGTTTGCCGCGGTCCTGTTACCCGCAGCGATTCTTGCCATTCTGGCGCAAACTGCCATCGCCGTTACTGCCACCCAGGGAATGCCAGGGATTCAACAAATCATACTGCGCCTGTTGGTACTGCTGGCACCCGCCGCGCCGCTGGTTTTGCTGGTTTACAAGCGCTGGTTAAAATAGAACACCGTCTACGGAACGAGTCGTGCAACAAGCAAAGGTATCCATCATCACGCCGGCCTTTAACGCGGCGGCTTATATCGGCCAGACGATAGAGTCCGTGGTAGCGCAGACCTTCAGCGACTGGGAGATGATCGTCGTCGATGACGGTTCCAGTGATGACACCCTGGCCATTGTGCGTGACTGGCAGGCAAGGGATGGGCGTATCAAATTACTGATCAACGAAACCAACCTGGGGCCCGGACCATCGCGCAATCGCGCCATCGATGCAGCCCAAGGTCGATTCATCGCCTTTCTCGACAGTGATGACCTTTGGCTGCCGGAAAAATTGCAAACGCAAGTGGACACCATGACGCGCACCGGCGCCTATTTCACCTTCACCTCCTATGAGGTCATCGGCCACGATGGTCATGGGCTGGGAAAGACCGTGCATGCCCCGGCGCAAATCAGTTATCGGGGTCTGTTGAAAGACACCGTTATAGGCTGCCTGACCGTTATGATCGACCGAAACCGGGTAGAAAAGCTGGCCATGCCCAATATTCCATCGCGCCAACCCCTGGTGTTGTGGTTGCGCCTGTTAAGGGAAGTCGGACCGGCCGTGGGCATTGACCAAATATTGGCCAAATACCGCGCCCGTGCCGGCTCCATCTCCAGCAACAAACGCAGTGCCGCAAAAAACGTCTGGCGCGTCTACCGGGAATATGAACGCCTGGGCCTTGTTGCATCACTCTGGTATTTCATCAACTACGCCGTAAACGGCAGCTTGCGTAACCGCAAGATCAAGCGCCAAGGTTCGAATCAATGAGCAACGCAATCGATCAGGAATTCGTCTTTATCATCGGCGCGGCGCGTTCCGGCACCAAATTTCTACGTGACCTGTTGGCCGCCAGTGACGCCGTCGCCGTGGTTCCCTTCGACGTCAACTATGTCTGGCGCTACGGTAACGAGACCCTGGTTGACGACATCATCGATCCCCAGTCAGCAGATCCGAACAAGGCTGACTATATTGCGGCCACCCTGACCTCCATGGCGAGAAAAAACGCCGGCAGTGTCGATGGCCGTATCGTCATCGACAAAACCGTCTCCAACGTATTTCGCGTTCCCTATCTTTACCGCCTGTTTCCCAACGCGCGCTACATCTACTTGCTGCGCGACGGACGCGATGTGGCCGAGTCGGCGGCCCGGCAATGGCAGGCGCCGCCTGAATATCGTTATGCACTGCGCAAGTTGCGCTACCTGCCGCTACGCAATCTACCCTATCTGCTTTGGTTCGTTGGCAAAATGGTCAAGGCCCGTGTCAGCGGCCACAAAGGCACCTCTGTCTGGGGACCGCGCTATCCCGGTATAGAACAGGATGTACAAAACCGTTCCACCCTCGAAGTGGCCGCCATTCAGTGGCGCGAAAGTGTCGACGCGGCCGAGCAAGGCCTGGCCCAGGTTCCTGAGAAACAAAAATACGAAATTCGCTATGAGGATCTGATCAAAGGCGACGGCGCTTTGCGTGGTCTGCTGGAATTTTTACAGCTTGTGGACAAAGAGCGCGTTATCGAACGACACAAACAAGTGGTCAATACCGACACCGGCGGGCGCTGGCGCCGACTGGCTGAATCGGATCAACGGGCTATGCTGGCACTGTTGAATACGACACTGGAACGATTGGGCTACGGCGGGTAGTTACTAGATTCCCAAACAATTATCGGAGCGATAGAATACCGTCGTACGATAGTTCCACCATCCGGCGGGTTTCAAACCTTCGAAATCCAATACGCGAAAACCCTGCGCCGCCACCTCCGCAATTATCTCCTGGTAGCGCTCGCGATGGCTGTCATCCAGGATCAGGACTCCTTGGGGAGACAGAGACAACAGGCTCTGCTTAATACAATTGACACGGTCACGACCGTCGACCACCACGACATCAAATTTACGATCTGCTGCCGTTATTGCACGACAATATTCACCATTCTTGTCCTGTTCACGAAACATCACCTGGGCATTGGCGGGCACCTTGTTCTTGACTGTCTCGTACCAGGCGGCATTGCCCTCCACGGAAGTGACGCTCTTGACCAGACCGGCGTAGAACATCGTGGAATAGCCACTGCCGTATTCAAACAGTTCCAGACCTTTGTGCAGGCGCTTCTGCAAAAAGGCAATCACGGCATAGTTCATCCAAGGCAACGGGCTGCCATCAGGTCGACAGGGCACGCCCCGTTTAAGGCTTTTGACCCAGCCGGTGGAGGTGAGATAGGCATTCTTCTTGATAACCAGGAGATAGAAGGTCGCCACAGGCCACAACCAAGAGGCCAGACGTTGTAAGACTCTTTTCACGTGAGAGATTCTCTAATTATCGTTTTTGGCGAAATGGCGCGCCCGAGAGGATTC
>DKAX01000068.1 GCA_002450975.1 Proteobacteria bacterium UBA6915 | reverse complement strand
GCGCCGTTGGGTCCGAGAAAACCGACCACCTCGCCACGGCGGATATCGAAACTGATATTCTTGACCGCTTGTACCGGCCCATAGTGACGGGAGAGATTTTCGATACTGATCAGGATGTCGTTATTCATGCCGCAGCGATTATCATGGGTTTCTGCTTATCGGACCCCAGTACGGGTCACACTATGATAGCTTTAACTTCGTTCAGTTCCGGTGTCGTATCGGGACGGTGGTGTCTGAATAGCTTCAGGGTTCATAAATAGTAGCATGCAGGGGCAGTCTTGGTGATGAACAACAGCGTTCTTCTGGGCGTGGACACCGGCGGTACCTTTACCGATTTCGTGTTGTGGGATGGCGGGCGATTGGTCGTGCACAAGGTGTTGTCCACGCCTGAGGCGCCCGAGCGTGCCATTCTTCAAGGTGTGCGCGATCTGGGGGTGATCGATTGCCTGGCCGGACGGCCATTTTATCTGGTGCACGGCTCCACCGTGGCGACCAATGCCGTGTTGGAGGCCAAGGGGGTGCGTACCGCTTACGTCACCAATCGCGGATTGGCGGACGTCCTGACCATCGGCCGTCAGGCACGCCGGCAGTTGTATGAATTGCAGCCCGAACCGGTAGCGCCACCGGTGCCCGAAGAACTCTGTATCGAATTGGATGTGCGTCTGGCGGCGGATGGAACGGAGTTACAAGGCGTGGACGAAGCCAAGCTGGCGCTTCTAAGGAAACAGATAGAGAACCTGGCGCCCCGTGCGGTGGCAGTCAACCTGCTTTTTTCCTTTCTCGATCCCGCCCAGGAGCAGGCAGTAGCCTCAGCGCTGCCGGAAAATCTGTTCGTCAGTTGTTCCAGCGAGGTGTTGCCCGAGGTTAAGGAGTACGAGCGGGGCATCGCCACCTGGTTAAATGCCTGGGTCGGTCCTTTGATGCAATCCTATTTGCGCCGCCTCACCGATGCCCTGCCCCAGGCGCGCATTGCCGTGATGCAAAGCAGCGGTGGAACCATTGCCGCCGAGCAGGCGGGTCGCCACGCCGTGCGCCTGTTACTCTCCGGTCCGGCCGGCGGTATCGCGGGGGCGCGCCAAATGGCAGGTTTGGCCGCATGTGAGCGCTTACTGACATTCGATATGGGCGGTACATCCACCGATGTGGCCTTGATCGACGGCGAGCCTCGCCTGACCAGTGAGGGTCGCATCGGTCACTATCCGGTGGCCGTGCCCATGTTGGATATTCATACCATCGGCGCCGGCGGTGGTTCCATCGCCCGGGTGGATGCCGGAGGCCTGTTGCTGGTGGGGCCGGAGTCGGCGGGTGCCATGCCCGGACCGGCCTGCTATGGTCAGGGTGGCACTCTGCCTACCGTTACTGACGCCAATCTGGTGTTGGGGCGTCTGGTGGCGGGTCGCTTTTTGGGTGGGCGCATGGCCCTGGACGTGGACGCCGCCCGCGCAGCCCTGAAACCCATTGCCGATCGCCTGGCGCTGTCGGTCGAGCTGGCTGCTCTGGGTGTGGTCGAGCTGGCCAATGAGCACATGGCCCAGGCCCTGCGCCTGATGTCGGTGCAAAAGGGGGTGGATGCGCGCGAACTGACCCTGGTCAGCTTCGGTGGTGCCGGCGGGCTGCACGTGTGCGCCCTGGCCGAGGCCCTGGGGATGCGCAAGGCATTGCAACCGCGCTATGCCGGGGTCCTGTCCGCCCTGGGGATGCTGGCCGCCGAAAGGGAGCGGCGTCTGTCACGCACCCTGCCGTCTCCCCTGTTGGAATGCGATGAGGGGCAGTTGNNCGACAGCATCGAGAATTTTCACGAGATCCATGAGCACCTCTATGGTCACCGCCTGGAGACGGCGGTGGAATTGGTCAATGTGCGGGTGCGGGTCTGGGCACCGGCGCCGATGCTGGATCTGCAGGCGCTAGCCACTGGCGAGTCGGTGAGTCGCGATCTCCAAAGTGCGTTGGTATATGGCATAGCACAGCCGGTACAGGTGGTGGCGCGTGACACCCTTGTCGCCGACGAGGTGGTTTTCGGTCCGGCCCTGATCACGGAAACGGTGGCGACCACCTACCTGGCGTCGGGCTGGCAGGCGCGTTGTGATCGCTACGGTAATCTGTTGCTACAACAGCAGCAGGGTGGCCAGGCCTAAAAAAGAGATAAAGCCCACCACGTCGGTGACTGTGGTGAGTATCACGCCGCCGGCCAGGGCAGGATCGATGCCGTAGCGACGCAGAATCAACGGGATGGTGGCGCCGGCCAGGGCGGCGGCGATCAGGTTGATCAACATGGCAGCGGCGATGATTACCCCCAATTGCACGTCATCGAACCAGGTTGCGGTCACGACGGCAACCACAACCGACCACAGCAAACCATTGAGCAGACCCACTGCCAGCTCCTTCATCAGCAGGCGCTGGGCGTTACTCTGTCCGATTTGGCCCACAGCCAGGCCGCGGATCACCAGGGTGAGGGTCTGGTTACCGGCGATGCCGCCCATGCTGGCGNNCCGAGCAGCGTGCCGTCATCATCGATGACCGGCGCGGAAACCAGGTCGCGGCGCTGGAACAGGGTGGCCACATCGTTGGCCGGCATATTGGCCGGAATACCCTCCAGGTCGGTTTTCATCACCTTGGCGACGTTCAAACCCCCTTCCTGGGTAACCAGGTCGGTGAGGGATAGCATGCCCAGGTACTTATCGGTGCGATCGACGACGATCAGGTTGTCGGTCA
>DKAX01000177.1 GCA_002450975.1 Proteobacteria bacterium UBA6915 | reverse complement strand
CGTGCGGAGGAGGTGCCGGTGTTGCGTGGAATTTATGGTGTGTCACGCGGAAACGTGGCGATTCGGGTGGAGGAGCAGGTGGAACGCTCCAATATCAGTAGCAACAAGCCTGGTTTTGACGGCTGACCTGGGAATGGAATATGAGTGAAGAAGAGAACAACGTAGATGATTTGACCCCGCTGGACAATGATGATCTGTCGGCGGACTGGGAGGCGGCGCTGTCGGAACAATTGCCGGGAGGCGCTGCGGCCGACGAAGGCGGCGGCTCACAGGGCGGTGGCGGCGGTGGGGAGGGTGGCGGTGGCTCCGGTCTCAGCGTTAGCGACGCCTCTGGTGACGAAGTCAATCTCAATGTGATTCTGGATATACCGGTAACCATATCAATGGAGGTCGGTCGTACCAAAATCAGCATTCGCAACTTGCTTCAACTCAATCAGGGGTCTGTCGTGGAATTGGATCGGCTGGCGGGAGAGCCTATGGATGTCCTGGTCAACGGCACCTTGATTGCGCACGGCGAAGTAGTAGTCGTCAATGAGAAATTCGGTATTCGTCTGACCGATGTTATCAGTCCGCAGGAACGGGTCAGGAAACTGAAATGATCAAGTCTATTGTCTGGTTGACGCTGTTGTTTTGGTTGATACCGGAGTTGTCCCTGGCCGAGGCGACAACCTTGCCGGCCAGTCCGGTAACAGTCAAGGGCGCGCTGAATATGATCCTAAGTCTGTTTCTGGTGCTGCTGGTGGTGTTTGGTTTGGCCTGGTCGGCGCGTCGCTTTGGTGCCGCAGGTTTCAATTCAAAGGGAATATTGAAGATCGTCGATGGCCTGGCGGTAGGTACACGTGAGCGAATTGTGCTGTTGCAGGTGGGGGACAAACACCTGTTGGTCGGGATTACGCAGTCGGAAATTCGATTGCTGGATACGGTGGAGCTGGAGATGCAGGAGGGTGCCGAGAGTATCCCTGTGTCGAACAGTTTTGCGGAAAAATTGCTTGCTGCGTTGAAAAAACAAAAACGATAGACGCGGCTGTTTGGAGGGGGTATGCGTATAGGCAAACTATGTCTGGTCGTCTTGCTGTTGCTGTTGACTCCGGTCGCTATGGCTGCACCGGGATTGCCGGCAGTGTCAGTCAGTTCTGCGCCGGGCGGTGGACAGACCTACAGTGTGACGCTGCAGGTACTGGCATTGATGACCTTGCTGACCCTGCTACCCAGTTTCGTCATCATGATGACCTCATTTACCCGCATTGTTATCGTGTTGGCCATACTACGCCAGGCCATAGGTCTGCATTCCGCGCCGAGCAATCAGATTATTTTGGGCATGGCCCTGTTTATGACCTTCTTTATTATGGCGCCCGTCTTTTCGCAGATCTATGAAAAGGCAGCTCTACCCTATATCAATGAGAAGATCGAATTTCAGGAGGCGTTGCAGAAGGCAGCCAGTCCGATCAAGGAGTTTATGTTGCACCAGACCCGTGAGACGGACATCGATTTGTTTGTGCGCATCTCCAAGAGCGCTGCATTGGCCTCGCCGGATCAGACCCCTTTTCAGGTATTGCTACCGGCCTTTTTGACCAGCGAACTCAAGACCGCCTTTCAGATCGGATTTATCATTTTTATTCCATTTCTCGTTATCGACCTGGTGGTAGCCAGCATCCTCATGGCTATGGGTATGATGATGCTGTCTCCAATGATGATTTCACTGCCGTTTAAAATCATGTTGTTTGTTTTGGTCGATGGCTGGGGACTGGTTTTGGGCACGCTGGCTCAGAGTTTCTACATCTAACAGGGGGAGAGTATGACACCCGAGACGGTAATGACTATCGGCAAACAGGCGGTGCAAGTCGTCTTGTTACTGACCGCGATCATCTTGATACCAGGACTGATTGCGGGCCTGATCGTAAGTATGGTGCAGGCGGCGACATCGATCAATGAAGCCACACTGAGCTTTATTCCCAAATTGATGGTGACTTTTTCAGTACTACTGGTGGCCGGAAACTGGATGTTGCGCATTGTTATCGACTACATCACCACACTCTACCGCGATATTCCGTTTTTGATAGGCTGACGGAGGTATTGTGATCAGTAGTGTCTTCACAACGGAGCAGATCACCGCCTACGTCGGCTCGTATATCTGGCCGTTGATGCGCATCCTGGGCCTGATCGCCACCGCGCCGCTGTTTAACACGCGCGCTATCCCCACGCGCATCAAGTTGACCATTGCGCTGGCCCTCACCCTGGCAGTTGCACCCAATATCGACAATGTTCCTGCGGTGGATCCGTTTTCTCTGGCTTCATTGGGAATCATATTTCACCAGATTGCCATAGGCGTCATTATGGGATATGTCCTGCAATTGGTGTTCAATGCCTTTATTGTCGCCAGTCAGATTATCGCCATGCAGGTTGGTCTTGGTTTTGCGCAGATGGTCGATCCTGCATCGGGGATCAATGTGCCGGTGCTCAGTCAGTTTTACACCATCATGGTGACCTTGATCTTTTTTTCCCTGAATGCGCACCTGGTATTAATAGAATTGATTTTGGATTCCTTTGCCAAAGTACCCATCGGTACGACCAGCCTATCTCTGGATAATCTCTGGCGCGTGGTAACCTGGATAACCTATGTGTTTGTCAGTGCGGTTCTCCTGGCCCTGCCCGCAATCGCATCTATCAAAATGGTGAATATCACCCTGGGCGTGGTGACGCGCGCTGCGCCGCAGTTCAATATATTTTCCATCGGTTTTCCCATTTCCATTATCCTGGGTTACTTGATTGTCGGTATCACACTGCCTGTATTGTTGAGTTATGTTGTTGTCCTGACCAACGATGCCTTTCTTTTCATCAGCCAGATCTTTTCGTTGAGGTAGCCGATGGCGCAGGATGACGGTCAGGAGCGAACCGAAGAGGCCACCCCCAAAAAGCGCGAAAAGGCAAGGGGGGAGGGCCAGATACCACGTTCGCGCGAGCTGACCACCTTTATCATGTTGATGGCCTCGGCAGTCGGGTTGATGATGTTCGGTGCGCAGATTGCAGAGGGATTGATGGATTTGCTTAGCAACAACATGTATATCCCGCGGGAGGATATATACGATGCCAAGCGCATGTTGCCCAGGTTTTTTGGTGCCATAACCGATGCTATCTGGTTGTTGATTCCCTTGATGCTGTTGTTGATCGTTGCAGCGTTGTTGACGCCTATGCCCATGGGCGGCTACGTCTTCAGCAGCAAGTTAATCAAGTTTACCCTGAGTAAACTGAACCCAATAAAAGGCATAAAACGTATCTTTTCCGTGCAGGGACTGATGGAGCTGGTCAAGTCTATTATCAAGGTCGCACTGATCATTCCCGTCGGAGTGTTTTTGTATTTGTGGGAAATGGACAGTTTTATGGGCTTGGGCTACGAACCGTTCAAGCAGGCTATGGCCCATGCCGGCGAATTGTTCGTGTGGGCTATTTTCATTTTGTCACTGACTCTGGTGGTGATCGCCGCTGTCGATATGCCCTATCAAAAATATCAATACAGCAAAAATCTGAAGATGACCAAACAAGAGGTCAAGGATGAGCGCAAGAACAGTGATGGTGACCCGATGGTCAAGGGGCGCATACGCAGTAAACAGCGTGAGATCGCACTGCGCCGCATGATGGCTGAAGTACCCAAGGCAGACGTGATAATCACCAACCCGACCCACTATGCTGTTGCTATCAAATATGATCAGCAGAGCAATCGCGCCCCGCTGTTGTTGGCAAAAGGTGTCGATATACTCGCCATGCAGATTCGCAGCATGGGTTTGAGCTACGACGTGCCGATTATTCGTGCCCCGTCCCTGGCGCGTGCCATTTATTACAGTACGGAGCTGAATCAGGAGATTCCCGAGGGTCTATACCTGGCGACCGCGCAGGTGCTGGCCTATATCTATCGCCTTAAGGAGGAGAGCGGCGGCCGGCAGGTGCGGCCCGATAACATGAATGATTTGCCTATCCCGGAAGACTTGCGGAGGGATGAATAATGAATTGGCAAACTCTGGTCGGAATATTGAATACGGTCAGCCGCAGCGGATTGGGTGCACCGCTATTATTGATCATTTTGTTTGCCATGGTCATTGTGCCATTGCCACCGCTGATGCTCGATATGTTCTTCACCTTCAATATCGCCCTGTCGCTTGCCGTGTTGCTGGTGTCTATATATATAACGCGCCCGCTGGAGTTCAGTGTCTATCCCACAGTCCTGCTGGTGACGACGTTGCTGCGTCTGGCCTTGAATATCGCCTCCACGCGTGTGGTGTTGCTGGAAGGCCATAACGGTTCCGATGCCGCAGGTGAGGTGATCAATGCATTCGGCGACTTTGTTGTCGGTGGTAATTATACGGTCGGCATTATCGTATTTATCATATTGGTGATTATCAATTTTATAGTCATTACCAAGGGTACCACACGAATATCCGAAGTGACCGCCCGATTCACCTTGGACTCCATGCCCGGTAAACAGATGGCCATCGA
>DKAX01000107.1 GCA_002450975.1 Proteobacteria bacterium UBA6915 | reverse complement strand
CACCAGGGCGCCCAAAAATCAACCAGCACCGGAATGTCATTTCGCATGATATGTTGTTGGAAGTTGGTGCCAGTCAACTCCACCGGGTGTCCGGTAAACAGAGGCGTATGACACTTGCCACATTTGGGCCCCTCCGCCAGTCGGGCCGAGGGGATGCGATTAACCGCCGAGCAGTGGGGACAGACGATATGCAAGGACTCACTCATGGCTTTTTCCCGATAAAACAGTAATAGCCCATTTTAACGCCTTCACCCGGCTGGCAAAACCGCTCTAAGACTCCAAATGGGCACGGGGATTGAAGGGGAAACGCCGTGCCAGCTCCTCGTATGCCACCCGTTCTTCACTGGACTGCACCGGTGGCGCAGCAATCTTCAATACAACATAAAAATCGCCTGCCGGTTCGCCGGGCAGACCGCGCCCTTTTAGGCGCAACTTGCGATCACTGGCCGAGCCGGCGGGAATTTTGATATCCACAGCGCCTAACGGTGTAGGCGTTTTAACCGTAGCCCCCAGTGCCGCTTCCCACGGCGTCACCGGCAAATCCAAAAACACATCGCGCCCCTCTGTGCGATATATGCGATGCGCCCTGAAGGCCACCTTTATCAACAGATCACCGGCCGGACCGCCGTGGCTGCCCGCCTGCCCCTGCCCCGCCAAGCGAATCTGTTGCCCATCGCGAATCCCTTTGGGAATCCGCACGCTGAGAGTCTTGCCCTTGGGTTTGAAGCGTCCCATGATGCCGCCGGCATCTGCGACGGGCAGTTCTACGCTACGCGTTGCCCCCTGATAACTCTCTTCCAGTTCAATCTCCAGCGTGGTTTGGACATCCTCGCCCTTGGCCGGATGGCGTGAGCGAAAATCGGGACGGCTGCGACCACGCTGGCGCGCCCCCCCCTTGTCAAATCCGTGTGCAAATCCCTGACCGAACAATGAGTCGAAAAAGTCACTGAATCCCTGACCACCGCCATTAAACTCAAACCCCTGGTCCCAACCCGGTGGCGGCCTAAACTCCTGCCCGGCCTTCCAGTTCCCCCCCAGGCGATCATAGGCTGCACGTTTTTGTGGGTCCTTCAATACCTCGTAGGCCTCACCCAACTCCTTAAAGCGAAGTTCGGCGTTGGACTCCTTGCTTACATCCGGGTGATATTTACGTGCCAGCTTGCGATAGGCCTTTTTTATCTCCTCCTGCGAAGCGTTGCGCTTTACACCCATAATCTGATAGTAATCTTTGTATTCCATTGCCTGTTCCGACTACAGTTAATACCTGTCATACCCACTGATACAAAATAACACAGATCCCGATACGCGCATCTTGCCGTTACCGGGAAAACACCTGACTCAGGAGAGGGAATGGCGAAATCTGGCGGGTGTCGTACCGATGCATTCATAGAAATCGCGGATAAAGTGGGCCTGATCATGATAACCGAGATCCTGGGCCAGTTGCCCCCAATCGACAGACTCGCCCAACTCAGCCCTCGCCAGTGCCTCATGCATGCGATAGCGTTTTATTACCCACTTGGGACTGACACCAACATAATCGCGAAACAGACGTTGCAAAGTTCGTGCACCAACACCCGCGAATCTCGCCAACGAGTTTACCTGACCAATCTCCGGATGCTGACGGATAGCATCTACAAGCTTGCGCGCCAAGGTGATATTAGCATCCTGCTCCAGCTGTCGCGCGTATGGCGCCAACAAAGGAGTAATGTTGGCTACCATGCACTCGGCCTCCCCAGTGCGAGCCAAATTCGCAAGTGGCTGCGACCACTCGCATACAGGTATGCGATCCAACATAAACTCGTGGTTTGTCAAACGGCTCTGCGATACCGGTAGCAGTGCATGGAAGGCGCCGGGATAAAACTTAATACCGAACACCGCACCAATCCCACTCAAGCGTCGGACAAAGCGACGAGTCTTGACGCCTACCAACCGACCCGTTCCCGACTCCAAGACTAAGTGCACACTGGGGTGCGGCAGGACCATCTGTTCATGGTGCTCACTGCTGGACAAACGCCATTGTACCGACCAAAAATGCTCCACCAGCCCGGTCAGCTCATCGGGCGGCAGATAACGACGATGCTCGGCGACGCGCGCGAGCCCGCTGCGATCCACCACACCACGCGGTTGATCTTCCTTGACGCTCAACACCCGTAGTGACTCTGGTGGTATCGGCGTGTCGCCTTTTTACAATACAATCCCGGAAACACCGCGCATACTCCCCCAGAAAACATCCGCATGAAAGGAAAGCTTAACATGTCCCGAAAAATCACTGCCAATTTTTCCGTCAGTTCTTGGGATGAAACGCCATTTATAGATCAGCAGGGCGAAAACAAAATGACCACCACCCGTGCCGGTTTTATCTATACAGGTGATATCAATGGCCAATCCTCAATTGCACTCGTTATGATTTATGATCAGCAGGGCCAGGCCCGCTACACGGGCATCGAAATACTGGAAGGGAACGTCCTCGGTCGCACGGGTAAAATTGCACTGCGCCATGAGGGACACTTTGACGGCAAGACCAGTCGCACTTCGTTACACATTATCCCGGAGTACTGCCATGGCGAGCTGCGCGGTCTGAGCGGCAGCGGTCACAGCGAGGCCACCCATGGCGGAGAGTTTCATTTAGAACTGACCATAGACCTTCCGGTAGAGTAGTTTGATGCTGCACTAAGCACCCGGATCGAGCGTAACACCTGAATTGTTATTGATGCGGAACCATCCAGTCAGACTGTAGCGGGAGCGTTTGGCAGTCACTACCTCGTGGGGAAACTCCTCGCTCAAAAAAATCACCAGGGTGCCGAAAGTCGGTTGCACGGTCTCCAGCACCGTCTCACCATCCTTCGCATACATCAATAACTGACCACCATCACCCGGCTGCCAGTCGGGATTTAGATAGAGAATCGTGGTCAGGCGCCGGTTGCTCGATCCCTGAAAACTGTCGTAATGTTTTTTGTAAAAGGCACCTTCGGGATAGTGAGCATAGTGACATTCATAATCGAACAAGCCGAGAAACAAACGACGATTGACGTACAATCGCAACTTTTCCATCCACTCGAAATAGAAATCGGCGCGCCCGTGATCCTGTTCCAGCCAACAGATTCGATCCCGGCGGACGAACTGATTGAGTTGAAATCCTTGCTCGCGGCCAATACCTGCATAATGAAACTGCCTACTGTCGGTATTCTTGATATCGATAAACAACCCTTGCAAATACGCAACAGGAAAGACATCGGAAAGAATGCAATAACCAGTGGTATATAACGACTCGGCAATGTGCGCAAAGATATCGCCATCAACGGGGCCGCGAGGCAGGAGAGAGGTGTTCACGCAAAGGGAGACCCAACAACGGACAAAGCGCCGGCCGGATTATTGTACTGCATTGTGGATAAAAGTCATTGAAAGTTGCGACCTTTGCATCAAATCCAAGGTATGGACTGGCCACGAGGCTTCACCTACCCTTACCCACTGAGGTATCATCCACAGAACAACAACGAAGGATGCACAACAATGTCCAGGAAGAACAATGCTTTCCCTATCAGTGCGACTATCTTATTGACGGCATTTCTATTTTGTCCGGCCCTACTCCCTGGAACGGGAACCATTGACGTGGTCGCAGCGGAGCGGGATTTCTCCCTGGAACGCATCGCCGGCGACCAGCAGACCATACTGCGCTATCGCGAGGGATTACAGCGCACCCTCGCCTTTGTCGATGAACGCGAGGATTTATTCCCTGCCAAAGCCGTCGATGCGCGCCTGCTCAACCAGGAGGAAAAAAGAGAAATTGTCGCCACCTGGCAACGCCTGATGGACTACATGCTGGCCCTGGATTCGCTGGCCCACCAATACGAAAACTTCGTCACCCTGAAAAAATATCGACAACGCGCCCAGGCCTTTGCCACATTGTACAGCGCCTATCTGGCACAGTATCGCCATGCCCTGGAGTTCATCGCACGCGTTGAAAACGACCGGGGTCTGGACATACTACTCAACGAGGCCATCCCCAGCCTGGGGCTGGCGGCCAACAGCTATCATGATTTCAAACTGCGTTTTCTCAACCTGGCCCGTGGCGGCCAATATCTGGCCATGAACAGCTACTACAAGTTAACCGACGTCAAACCTACGGCCGCTGTGCGCCAGGCCATCGAGGAGGACAATCAACAGGTCATCCGTTTCGGACAAGGCATGGGGGAGCGTCTGACCCTGGAGAACGCCATGGCCGTCATAAGCAAAATCGGCACCAGTGCCTGGTTTCCGATCCAGGCCGGCATAGCGGAATGGATGGGCGACACCAAAGTGGTCCGCCCCAACAAATCGCTGATCAGCCACAAACAAATCGCACACATAAAATCACAGTTACAACCAGGTGACATCCTGCTGACCCGCCGTGAGTGGTATCTTTCCAATATCGGCCTGCCCGGTTTCTGGCCCCACGCGGCCATCTACCTCGGCACAGAAGAGGAACGCGCTGACTTTTTCAATCAACAGGAGGTAAAGGCGTGGGTGCAAGGGCAAGGTATCGAAAGCGGTGATTTTAACGCTTTGTTGCGTTATGAATATCCCCGCCGCTACGTCGCCAGTCTGCAACATCCGGAAAAAAATCACAGCGTGCGTGTCATCGAGGCCATCAGCGAAGGCGTTTCCTTCACCTCCCTGGAACACGCCGCCGACGCTGACAGTGTTGCTGTATTACGCCCGCGCCTCAGTCCCAAGGAGAAGGCCGTTGCCCTGCGTCGCGCCTTCAGCCAACAAGGCAAACCCTATGATTTTAATTTTGACTTTCTCTCCGACAGTTCGCTGGTCTGCACCGAACTGGTCTACAAATCCTATCAGCCTGCGGCCGACTTTCGAGGAGTAACACTGCCCATTGTAGAAGTCCTAGGCCGCAAGGTTACCACCGCCAACGACATCGCCCGCATGTTCGACGAAGAGTACGACAACGAAAATCGCCAACTGGATTTGATCGCCTTTCTGGATGGCAACGAATGGAAACAAAAAGCCGATGAGGCTACTGAGCAAACCTTCCGCCAAAGCTGGCGCCGACCAAAATGGCACATCCTGATGCCACAAGATGAGAAGGCGAAACAACAAGAGGCAAAACTGGAATTCAAAGATTCGTCGGTAAGTACGCAATAGCCTTAACCTGTAACCCAGCCATCAGTATTGCTGGAATCAGGTATAGCCGACACGACATTGATACTCGTATGCGTGATTAGTATTGGTAGACTTCGTTATTGGATTGTTGGTGCATTTGTCCTGATTGCTGAGCCATGTATGCAGCCTGCGCGGCAGCCAATTCCGCCGCTGTTATCGGCGCCGCCAGACTGCTGGTGGTCGAACCTGCACCTTCCATAATGGCGCTTTGTTTTTCACGCCTCGGTTGACAAACGCAGGCGGTTGCACCGTCCCCGGTACGATCCTGACTGCCGACGCCGACCATGGCGGTAAATTCCAGATCCCACGCACTGCACATCCTGATACAATCCGCCGGCCCACCGTGAATTTTCCAATTACTGGCACAACCTGCCAACGAAAAAAGTAGAGGTAAAACTACTATTGCTACGCGTGATGTCATGGCGCCCCCATCCTAACAAGTCAACGAACAGCAGCGTAACATATTCTTCGCATCGGCCCTACGCAAGGTTTTATGTTCTCTATAACCTGACCTGTCAACGCGTGGACCGCATTCCAAAAAGCGTTGGCCAAGACAACAACAACGCCTAAATAGTTATCGTAAAAAATCATGGGTAAGGGCAAGATTTGCCACAGCCAAGCAAGACGCTTACTCAAGCGACAGCAAAAAAGACGAACGCACAAACAAAAACACCTCCGCAAGGGAGGTGTTTTTGTTTGTATGGCGCGCCTGGAGCGATTCGAACGCCCGACCGCCTGGTTCGTAGCCAGGTACTCTATCCAACTGAGCTACAGGCGCGTAAGAGCGGGGCATTATGCCGATAGCCCCCCGCCTTGTCAAGGCATCCACCACACTCCGACAAAATCGCATCTACCTGGGTCGTCACGATTAACCGATTGTTTTTCAAGATTTATAACAGCGAAAAATATCTTGATAGAAATAAAAAAGGGGCCCCGAAAAAACCCGGGGCCCCTTTTTTATTGATATGGCGGACGAGTACAGGACGTACGTGGTAGAGCGACCCAGGACGCTAAAGCCGACGACTCCAGGGGTGGAGTCGGTAGGTTGTGTCTGGAACACGCAACCGAGAGAGGCAGCTCCCGCCCATCCCTGGGCTACGCTGCATTTGTGCGTCCTGCACTTCACCGCTCTCGGCCATCCATGGCCTTCGCGGCACTTGCGCATCCCTGCGCATCGGGATCCGAACTCTTTTTTGATATCGAGGGTTCGAATCCGCTTCGTAAGATCAATAAAAAAGGGCCCCAAAAACCTGGGGCCCTTTTTTATTGATATGGCGGAGAGAGAGGGATTCGAACCCTCGATAGAGCTTTTGACCCTATACTCCCTTAGCAGGGGAGCGCCTTC
>DKAX01000184.1 GCA_002450975.1 Proteobacteria bacterium UBA6915 | reverse complement strand
ACAATCCTTCCTGAGGTCTATCTCTTTTGATTAAACGGTCGCGTTTGGGGTCGTTGGCGAACTTTTTGGACATCCTATGAATATCGCGATTTTGTCACGCAGACCCGGAATCTATTCCACGCGACGATTGGTGGAGGCGGCGCAGTCCCGTGGCCATACCGTCCATGTTATTGATCCGCTGCGTTGTTATATGAATATTACAACCCATAATCCCGAGATCCACTACCAGGGCGAGAAACTGGAGGGATTTGATGCGGTCATTCCCCGTATTGGCGCCTCCGTCACTTTCTACGGCACCGCTGTGTTGAGGCAGTTCGAGATGATGGGGGTGTTTCCCTTGAACGAATCGGTGGCCATCACTCGTTCCCGTGATAAGTTGCGCTCATTACAGCTTCTCTCTCGTAAGGGGGTGGGATTACCAATCACGGGTTTTGCCAACAATCCTGGCGACATCAAGGNNCAAGGCATTGGCGTGGTCCTGGCAGAGACTCAGAAGGCGGCAGAAAGCGTTATCGAGGCCTTTTTGGGCTTGAAAACAAATATCATGGTGCAGGAATACATCAAAGAAGCCGGTGGCGCGGATATCCGTTGTTTTGTCATTGGCGAGAAGGTCATTGCCGCCATCAAACGTCAGGCCCAGGAGGGAGAATTCCGATCCAATCTGCATCGGGGGGGGACGGCCTCGTTGATTAAAATAACCCCCGAGGAGCGTGCTACTGCCGTGCGCGCTGCAAAAATCATGGGACTGAATGTGGCGGGTGTCGATATTTTACGTTCCAATCATGGGCCACTGGTCATGGAGGTCAACTCTTCTCCAGGGTTGGAGGGGATTGAGACTGCGACGGGAAAGGATATTGCCGGGCTGATTATCGAGTTTATCGCCAAGAACGCCAAACCCCACAATACCAAGACCCGCGGTAAAGGCTAGACCCTTGAGGGCTGGCACTATTGCGTGACCTTGCCACGAATTTCCATACCTTTACGATAGGCTGGGATCTCCTGCAGTACATTATCCAGATAGGGGTCGCGATTGTTTTTACCTAACGTGAACATCTTGTCGTTGAAAAATCGATCGTAGGCCAGGGTGAATTCCGTCTTGGTGCGAATAGAGTCAATGGCGATGCCAACGGAAGCAAATTTGGTTTCGAACATTCTCCGGCCCTTACTGGTGAGTCGGATTGCACCAGTGTTGGTGTCTTCAATATAGATTTTAAAAGTATCCATGATAAGTTTGTGCAGAAGATCTAAATGTCTCAACCAATATGAAGTAAGTCTGCCGAGCGAGTGTCTGTCATAGCGGAGGTTGGTGCACTAAAGAGCGATTTTCCAGCTGTCATCCTCGTTCTTCTCGCAATTAAACAGTTCCTCGCCACCCCACATGATATCGATTGAATCGATTTCATCATCGTCTTTTATACCGCTGGCTTCAACCATTTCAATGAATTTCTTCCAGGTCAATTTTTTTTCGTTGACGTGGGGCATGTCACAGTCTCCCGTGTTCGATTTTCAACCCGTATAAGATAAGTGGCTTTTGGTTTTTGTTCAAGCGGGGAACAAAGGCACATCGAGCATGTGTAGTGAAGATGGAATACATCAAAATTTCTAGAGTGACTCTAAATCGAGGTAGATTGTTAAAATTCCCTGTCGGATCTATGACGTTGTACCGTTTTTCGAAAAAAAAACGATGTGCCGTTTGCACAAATCATGGTTAAAATGGCCGGAATATAGTGCACAACTTGACACACAATATAATTATGGGCAACAGTGTGCGGTGTTGCCAGTGATTGTCAGTTGATAGGGACAAAATAATTGGAGAGGGGATACAGGGGCGTGGAGGATTTTTCAAAATATTTGACGGATGGTTTTCTGGGCTTGCGCCTGGAATTGGTGTATGGCGACGGCGTTNNCCAAAGATCCTGCCCATATTGCATGCGGCCAATATGGCAGAGAATCTGCCGCTCTATTGGCCGCTTTTTTATTGCCAGGAAACCAAGCACTTCTTCAGTCCCCCCTGTCCTGAATGCGGGCAGCTGCTTACCGAATGTACGGACGAATCGCTGCTTACGTTCGCGGGAATTAATCAGGTAGGTGGGTATCTCTATTGCGCCAATTGTCATGCCGATCGCCCTGAGTCACCGCTTTACAGCGAAACTAATTCCCGAGAAATGGCGCCGAGTTCCAGTATACAAAGTGCTCGGGATTTAATTGCACAATTTGCCAATTTGATTGCCAACACCAGCGTTGCTGACGGTAGCGTAAGTCTTCCCTGTTTGAGTTGTCCTGAGGCAAGTCACTGTTATCAGCAATCCGGCCAGTCCCAGGAAGGCATGTACACAAAAGCGCTGGACAGGATTCATGTCCTGTCGTTTTTGCCCTTTCACGCGTATTTCCATGAGTACCATGCATTTGGCTATAGCGAGTATCTGGCTCTGGTGTCGGATATGGATGCCGCTTACTCGAAGGGTGAGCTCGCTGGCAATGCATTGCCGCGACTATTTCATTATTCGGAATCAGATAAAAGTGCCTACGAGGTGTTGCTATTGAAGCTACGCGTCTTTAGGCAGGTTGTTGAGGCAGTCGCTGCCGTTCAGAATGTGTTACAAAGACCGGTTGCATCGTTGAGCCCGAAAGGTATCGCGGTAAAACCGGGTACCGGTTCAGCAGAGTTTGCCAGTCTGTGGGCCAGCCAGGCGGTACTCACCTCGCTCGATGGTTTGGTACCTGGCGTTAGGGCTAACGAATGGTTGTTGTCAGACGATTCATCGATGGAGACGGAAGGCGAACTCCCGTTTTCAGTCAACGCGGCGAATGCTGCAGTGGGTTCTGCCCCGGTAACGGCGGCGGGCGATTTATATAGTTTAGGGCGTCTTTGGTTTTTCACGCTGTTTTATAACGGCGATACAAGCGGTGCGCATCGGTTGTTCCAGGTGCTGGACAATGTCGGACAGGATCTGCAGCGGGCGTTTGAGGCTCAGCCTATTAATACGCGCCCGGAAGTTGTCAGGCAAGCGATGGAAGAGTTTCTTCTTGACCAATTCAGCCAGCAAGCCTTTGTGTCGGAACAACTTGTCAGAGCCAAAACAGGTTTGAAGGTGGAAATCCTGCCTGGACTTTGGCGGCGTATTCTGAATTTCGGATTCAGGCTGCTTTCGAGAATTCCCTATTTCAGTTTCAGTACCGGCATTGGCGTCGAAGCGCCATCTGCAAGCCTGTTTTCGGAAGTTTTGCAGGAGCTGACCGACCTGGAGCGCGAGGTGAAAGGATTGTTGTTTCATCTTCCATCAGGTTTCGCACAAATTCTCGGTGCTGCGCTGACATCCGTTGCGGACAGCAGCGAAGAAAATACTGCCCCGGTATTGAGAAATATCGAACGACCGGGTGTCGCGGCGCAACCAGGTTCGGTTACGACCCAGTCGGCAAAATCTACTCCAAAAGACTTTGATCCCGAGCAGACCGTCATGATCGGACGCCAAGGGCTGGAGTCTGTACAGTCTGCAATAGAGACGCGAGCATCGTCGATAGAACAGGACAGGCGGCGGGAACCGGCCATTGGTGGTTACCAGCAGGTCGTAGATACAGATGAACTCGATCAAACTGTCATGTTGACCGGTAGAGGTGAAAGCGAAATCGCGCGAGTGAAGAGACAACAAGCGCAGAGTGCTGACCCTCGAAAGGAAGTGAAGGATATGGGGCGTCCGCTGGATGTTACCACGTTAGAAGAGACCGTTATGATCCGAAAGCCACGCGATGAGTAACGTTACCGTGCAGCCTTCCGTTGTACAGGAGTTGCTGGCACAACTCTGGCGCGTCGGGGCGCAGAGTAATTTTTGTTCCGCGCAGGAACGTGTTCAAAGGCTTGTCCAGACACTGCAGACGCATTTCGGGGATTTGCCTTCATCGCAAGGGGCGGCGGTGGTTGCTCAACTAGGTCAATATTTGGGCATTGCATCCATTAAAGATGCACCCGTCTCTACTGCTGCAGAGCAAATGGCCGTGAGTAGAAATGATCGAGTGGCGGTTGATGCAGTGCTTGCGGATGTGAATAATACTCCCAAGTCAGCACTATTGCGTGAGTCCAAGGGGGGTTCAGGTCTTGATGTTGGAATGTTATCTGATATTGAGGCTCGCTTGGAGGCGATTGGAACACTGGTCCGGCTGCCACAGGGTAGCGTGGTCGAAAAGTTGGATTACTTGCTCGAGGCATTGAAAGTGACCGAGCTTGCGATGAGTGATGCTGCCAAAGATTCGTTTGACAGATTGTTCAATGCCATGGCCCCGGAAACCATGCAACAAAGTGTACGCAAGAGTGCACTAACCAGCACCGGGCAATACCATGCGAAATTGTGGGAGGCCCACGTGGAAAAATTTCAGCAATTACGTCTCTATCATGACAGAGGCAGATTGGTGAAGGACTTTCGCGCGGCCTATCGGGTTATGCGTAAAAAGCAGATGAGTGGTCAGGTGGATGATGCAGAATAATAGAGTAGTGGTTTTTTTATCTGGATTGATGCTTTTATCAAGCATGCTTCTTTTATCAGCTTGTGCGACTGGGCGCGGTTCGGGTGGTGAAATCAGTGTGGGTATTG
>DKAX01000113.1 GCA_002450975.1 Proteobacteria bacterium UBA6915 | reverse complement strand
GCGGTATGAGTGGGACCGGCCTGTTTAGCGGCGTGCGCGGCAAGGCAACACCCAGTGTCTCCTCGGCCATGATAGTGGTCACCAGCAAGGGTGAAATCGCGGCCCAAACCCCGCATATCGTCAAAGGTGGCGGCAGCCGCAGCGAGGCCAAGGATACCGCCCCCATGCTACTCAAAGGTACGGTGGATCTAAGCGGCGAAGATGGCCAGAAGTCGATCCAGAGCTATAGCGAAACCATCAAAGACAATGCCACGCAATTGAAAGAAGCTATCAACAAAGAGTTGCAGAAGTCCTGATATCCGTAGACTGCGGGCACTGTAGCTGTGCCCGCAGTACCACTCCCAGAACAATCGCCAGCCTCAATGCAAACTGCCAATTTCCACGGTTTCGACATGGTATCCACCGAAAAAAAAATTTTAATATTCCAATGCCATGCCGATAGTCACGGATATCAGCCAATTTTTCATCTGTCGAGGGAACGATGGCCATCACACTTCGTCAAATCACACTCATTCAGCAGAGCTTCGCCAAGGTCGAACCCATTGCGGCCGCAGCCGCCGATATCTTCTACAAAAAACTGTTCGAATATGACCCGTCACTGAAGCGCCTATTTAAAGGTGATATGAAGGGCCAGGGGAAAAAACTGATGGCCGTGCTCAAGGTCGCCGTCGGCTCCCTCAACCAGCTGGACAAACTGGTGCCTACTCTGCAAAAACTCGCCAAGCAACACGTGCAATACGGCGTCAAGGCGGAAGATTACACCCCGGTGGGTAATGCCTTGCTTTATACCCTGAAACAAGGGCTGGGCGATGCCTTCACCCCCGAATTGCGCGAGGCCTGGGTAAACGTCTACCGGTTGATCGCCAACACCATGCGTGAAGCGGCCTATCCCGGTTTTAACGCCAACTCCTTTACTAACAACAAACAGTACAACCGCGCCTAAACCCGGACGACGATACACGCCGGCCGTTTGTTGGCCTACACTGTAGGCATGTACTCGCAAGCCATTCCCGACCGGTTGATTCTTTTCGACGGCCAGTGCGCCCTGTGTCACACCTGGGTGCGTTTCGTGCTGCGATTTGACCACGCTCAGCGCTTCCGCTTCACTGCACTGCAATCACCGACCGGTCAGCAAATCCTCGATAACCATCAACTGACACGCGACCACTTCGACACTTTCTGGTACCTGGAACACGGCACACTCTACAGCAAGAGCCGCGCGGCCCTGCGCATCATCAGGCAACTGCCGTTACCCATCAAACTGCTCTTCATGGTAGCGATCATCCCGACGCCTATGCTTGATCGCCTCTATGACCTCCTCGCCCAACGCCGCTACGCGCTGTTCGGGTCGAAAGACTTGTGCGCGTTGACCGAGAGCACCCACCAGGACAGATTTATTTAAACAATGATTAATCCCATCAAAACCCTCAAGCTGCTATTACCCGCCCTGATCCCCGCCTGGAACTTCTTCGACATCATCGCCCCCTCGCCACGGGTCTACTATGCGATCTCACCAACACCAGAAGAGGCCCGCGACAACTGGCAGGAATTCCGGCCTCGGACCGAAACGCTACCACTGTGGCGCATACTGGCGCGCCTGTGGTGGAATCCACGCTGGAACGAATCGCTGTTCGTCATGAGTTGCGCCGAAAGGCTGATGGAAAACCCCACCCGCCACAGTGAGGATGAAATCCTACATCGCATCGCCCGTGATCTTGCGCAACAGCGCACCGATAACACCCAAGTCGGCTGGTTGCAATTCCGCCTGATCACCATTGAACGCCAGGGCGAAACACTGCAACAGACACTGGTCTACGAGTCACGCCCCTTCGACCTGAGTGCGTATCAAGTGAAGGGAGAACTGCCATGAGCCTGGAGCAGGCAGTACGCCTGATCGAAATCCTGCTGGGCTGGGCCTTCGTGCAACACAGCATCGAGCACTTCAAGGCCGTCCGCAGCGAACAAATCATTTACATCCCCAGAGTCTTCCTTGCTGTGCTACTCATCAGCGGCTGGCAACACGCCTGGATCAGCGGAATACTCATGCTCACCGCCCTAGCCTCCCTGCATAGATTTCAAGGCCCCTACAACGGCGGCGCCGACCGCATGGGCCTGCTGATACTCAGCTGCCTGTGCCTCTATCATATGGCACCCACCGACTACTGGCGCGAAGTCGCCATCGGCTACCTCGCCCTGCAACTCACCCTCTCCTACGTCATCTCCGGCTGGGTGAAAATCAAAAACCCCGCATGGCGTAGCGGCCTCGCCCTACGCGACGTCTTCCAATTCTCCGCCTACCCCGTCAGCGAGTCCCTACGCCAGCTAGCGCAATCACCGCGCCTGCTGTTGATCGCCTCCTGGTGGGTGATGAGCTTCGAACTGATGTTTCCCCTGGCCCTCGCCTCCCACACCAGCCTCACGATCATGCTTATCATCACCGCTACTTTTCACTTAGCCAACGCCTGTGTCTTTGGATTGAATCGCTTTTTTTGGACCTGGATAGCGGCGTATCCGGCGATTGGGTGGTTTCAGGGGAGAGTGGTGGGGTGAGGGGTTGATTCGCTGCGCGAGGCTGAATTTAAACGGAGTGTCCGGACGTAACCTGAGCGTAATTGGCGAATAAATGCTGTATGACGACTCCATGGATGGAGGAGGTAGTGCAATGCATGGAGCAATTGCCGAAACCCACAGGGGTTCTACAGTGCAAGCCGAGTCACTTTCGTTTCGGTGTATAGACCGGATACATGGGTAACAAACGTGCCAGGACATAGGTAACACATTTATTCTGACTGTAATTGAATAAGTGGAGACGATCAATGCCCTGG
>DKAX01000159.1 GCA_002450975.1 Proteobacteria bacterium UBA6915 | reverse complement strand
GGGCTGATCAAGGATAGCGTGGAGAAGGTCGAAGGTGGCAGCAAGCTGGTCGACGAGTCCGGATCCACCCTGCAGGAAATCGTCAGTGCAGTGAAGAAGGTCAGCGATATCATCGCCGAGATCGCCGCTGCCAGTCAGGAGCAGTCGTCCGGTATCGAACAGGTCAACAAGGCCGTCATGCAGATGGATGAGGTGACCCAGCAGAATGCTGCATTGGTGGAAGAGGCCGCTGCCGCCAGTAAGTCACTGGATGAACAGGCGCAGGGGTTGATTCGTCTAATGGAATTCTTCCACATCGGTGAGGATAAGGGTGGTAGTGAAGGATTTTCCGGGATGAGTTCTTCGAGGTCTGCCCCGGCTCCCAGGCCGGCTGCACCCAGGAAGGCTGCGGCACCATCGGCGCCGGCGGCACCAAAACGACGCGCGGCATCCAGCGGCAATGATTCGGAGTGGGAAGAGTTCTAAGCCATGGCAATGGAGCAACCTGTGGGTAAGCAGCGTGAGTTTCATTTTACCGACAAGGACTTTGAACAGATCCGCACACTGGTGGCGAGACAAACGGGTATAGCGTTGTCCGATGCCAAGCGTGAACTGGTCTACGGTCGGTTGTCGCGCAGGCTGCGGGCGCTGAATATTTCCAGCTTTAGTGACTACATCGGGATGCTGGATGAAGATAACGGCAGTGGTGAGGAGTTGATCAATTTCATAAACGCCATCACCACCAACCTGACCTCTTTTTTTCGTGAGAATCACCACTTCCAATACATCAAGTCGACCTTGATGCCGGAATTGATGAAACAAAAGGCCTATGACCGGCGTATCCGAATATGGTCGGCGGGCTGCTCGACCGGTGAAGAACCCTATTCCATTGCCATGACCATGCGCGAGTGCTTGCCGATGGATTCCACCTGGGACATCAAGATACTGGCGACGGACCTTGATTCCAATGTGGTGGCCAAGGCCAGTTCCGGCGTCTATGAGCAGGAACGGGTCAACGGCATATCGCCCGAACGCCTGCGCCGGTTTTTCAAACAGGGCAAGGGCGCGCACGAGGGCATGGTGCGCGTTCGTGACGAACTGCAGGAAATGATTACCTTCAAACAGCTGAACCTAATGCACGAGTGGCCTATGAAGGGTCCGTTTGATTTTATGTTTTGCCGCAATGTGGTGATCTATTTCGACAAACCAACCAAACAGGTTCTTTTTGATAGGTACGCCAATATTCTGGTTGAAAAAGGGCACTTGTTTATCGGTCACTCTGAGACGTTGTTTAAACTGTCTGATCGGTTTGACTCTCTGGGTAACACGATTTATCGCAAGAAAAAATAGGAGGCGAGGTGGTTAAATCAGTGGAGGAAAAGGATTTTGCCAAACCCCTGCGCGGATTTGAGCGGATCAAACGTTATTGGGATGAGAAATATGAGAAGGTTTGCGCCAAGATTCTACCTGGTGAGTACTACGTCACCGCAATGGACGAAGGGGTTACCACCGTACTTGGGTCATGTGTCTCGGCCTGTATCCGGGACAGGGTTTTCGGCATTGGCGGAATGAACCATTTTATGTTACCGCGCAGCGAAACCAGTACAAACGGCAGTTGGGACAATACTACGGTAAGCGCCTCGGCGCGATATGGCAATTTCGCCATGGAACATCTGATAAATAACATTCTTTCCAATGGCGGTCGGCGCAGTAATTTGGAAGTTAAAGTGTTCGGGGGTGGCCGGATACTTGCCCAGATGACCGACATCGGCAAGAAAAATATCGAATTTGTTTTGGAATATATCAAGCATGAAGGCTTGAATTTGTTATCGCAGGATCTGGGTGACATCTTTCCGCGCAAGGTGATGTACTTCCCAGCCACGGGAAAGGTGCTGGTGAAGAAACTGAAGGCACTGGAAGAGACCGTTATCAAACGCGAGAAAGAGTACCTCGATTCGTTGCGTCAGAAACCGGTTGAAGGTGAAATCGATTTGTTTGACTAGGGCGGTTGTATGAGCAAAATAAAAGTATTGATCGTGGATGACTCGGCACTGGTTCGGCGTTTGTTGTCGGAGATCTTTACCGCGGACAAAGAGCTGGAGGTGGTCGGTACTGCACCCGATCCCTTTATCGCACGTGAAAAGATCAAGCAGCTCAACCCGGATGTGATCACGCTGGATGTCGAGATGCCAAAAATGGATGGTGTGACATTCCTCTCCAATATCATGCGTCTACGTCCCATGCCCGTGGTGATGGTATCGTCGCTGACGGAACAGGGGGCGGACATCACCTTCCAGGCCCTGGAGCTCGGGGCCGTAGACTTCGTAACCAAACCAAAGATCGATCTGGCACATACACTAGAGGACTATGCCATCGAGATTGTCGAGAAGGTCAAGGCAGCGGCCAAGGCCAAACTGCGGCCAATATCAGAAATCAAGTCGGTGGCCCCAAAGCTGTCGGCGGATGCGATACTGGGTGATAGCCGGCCAAAGCACTTCAAGACTACCGATAAACTGATCGCCATCGGCGCCTCCACCGGCGGGACTGAGGCAATCAAGGAAGTCCTGATGGCAATGCCGGCCGATTCCCCCGGTATCGTCATTACCCAACACATCCCGGAGAAATTCAGCGCTCCTTTTGCCAAACGCATGAACAGTTGTTCGGCCATGACAGTAAAGGAGGCGGAGGACGGTGACCAGATCTTGAATGGCCATGCCTATATTGCGCCGGGTCATATGCATCTCATGGTGGTGCGCGACGGTGCCCGCTACGTTTGCAAATTAAATGACGGTCCTCCGGTCAACAGGCATAAGCCATCCGTAGACGTCCTGTTTCGCTCTGTGGCCCAGGCGGCCGGTCCCAACTCCGTTGGGGTCATTCTGACCGGTATGGGGGACGATGGTGCCAAGGGCATGAAGGAGATGAAAGAGACCGGCGCCAGTACCATTGCCCAGGACGAAAAGACCAGCGTGGTATGGGGCATGCCCGGTGAGGCGGTCAAAATGGGTTGCGTCGACAAAGTCTTGGCCTTGGACAAAGTCGCGCAACAGGTTTTGAGTTTCGTAAAAAAATAATTTTCCAGTTCCAGTATTGTAAGGAATACCGGTCATGTCGAAGATGGGGGCAGAGCAACGCGAAGAGGGGCAGGTACCCGGCTTTGCGTCGATGATTTTACCGGTACTGATCTTCGTCGCGTCTTCGGTCTACGGCTATGTGGCGGGCGGATTGAGTCTACCCTGGGGCCTGGCAGTGTTCAGCGGCGTCGTCTGGTTAGTTGCTATGCGGCGTGTAGTAATGGCGAGCCGAGTCAATACAGAACAAGTAGGCCACGATGGTGATATCAAAGACCATCTGCACAAATCCAAAACTCTCGAAGATCAAATGCTCAAGGCACTGGACAAGCAGTTCGCTGTGATCCGCGAGGAGAGTGGTCAAATCAAGGATCTGGTACGTGGGGCCATAAAAGGATTGCAGGATAGTTTTTACGGTCTAAACGGTCAGTCACAGAAACAGAAACAGATCGTCATGTCACTGTTGGAAAGTATGGCGGATATCTCCGAATCCGATTCGGAAACGGTGAATATCAAGCGATTTACCCGTGAAACCGAAGAGATATTGGACTATTTCGTACAAACGGTTCTCACCACCAGCCAGGGTAGTATGTCGTTGCTCTACCAAATGGATGATATGTCAAATGAAGTATCTGCTGTAGTAAGACTGCTGGAAGACGTGAAAAAGATTGCGGATCAGACCAATCTACTGGCACTCAATGCATCTATCGAGGCCGCCCGTGCCGGTGAGGCTGGCCGGGGTTTCGCGGTGGTGGCTGACGAGGTACGAAAACTATCGCAGAATTCACACGCCTTCAGTGATCAGATCGACAAGGTGGTTAAGGTTATTCTCGTTTCCATGGAATCGGCGCGTACAGTTATCAACACCATGGCTTCACGGGACATGAGTACCGCGCTGAATTCGAAAAAGCGTGTCGAGGTGATGACAGCGGAGATTTCGCAATTAAATGATTTGACCGAGCAGAAGTTGGCTAATATTGAGAATATAGCCGATTCAATCAATAACGAGGTGGCAAGGGCGGTAACCTCCTTGCAGTTCGAGGATATGGTCTACCAATTGTCTGAGCACGTACGCGTCTGTCTGGACGCCGTGCATAAATCCATCGGGTTTATGTGTGATAATAGTCACTTTACCAAGGGGGCTATCAGCGATCTGGTAATGCGACGCTTGCAATTTTTGCAGAATGCCGCCAAAGAGGTTGATAGCTTAATGGTAGAGGTGACGCGGAAATCAGTGGCGCAGAAAAACATGAACGCTGGTGATATCGATTTATTTTAGTGTTTGATAGTATTGATTTTTTCCATGGGCTAATCTATATCTTTGACGGCAGTTACTATTGGGAGGCTGGTTATGTCACTTTCAACAAGGGTCGCTGATGACGGGAAGCAGGTTGTCATTAGTATCAGTGGGCGTTTTGATTTTAATTTACACAGGGAGTTTCGACTGGCCTATGAGAATCTCGCCGGCACGGTGGGAAAGCCGCGCTATGTGGTTGACCTGGGCGGTACCGAGTACCTGGATAGTTCGGCGTTAGGTATGCTGCTGCTTTTACGCGAGTATGCCGGTGGCGACCAGTCAGATATCACGATCAGTAATTGTCGTTCTGAAATCAAAGATATTCTCGATATCTCTAATTTTCACAAACTTTTCAAGATTGCTTGATTTTAGGTTATCGGCTGCTTGACGCGGGCCGCGCTGGGATGCAAATTCGAATTCACTTGGAATTCATCCGCGTAATGGACTAGAGGCGGAACAGATCAATGAATATTCTCATTGTTGATGACGATAAAACCAACCTGACAATTCTGAAGGCCATGCTGCACAAGGATGGCCACCTGGTTCGGTCAGCACACAATGGCCTGGAGGCCATTGACAGTGTGACCGAAAACATTCCCGACCTGATATTGATGGACCTGATGATGCCGGAAATGGATGGCTATGCGGCGACACAAATCATCAAGGAGCGGTTTCGGGAACACTATATTCCAATCATTTTTCTAACCGGCGTTACCGACGAGAATATGCTTGCCCGTTGCGTGGAAAGCGGCGGTGATGACTTCCTGTCCAAGCCCTATAGTCGGGTCATCCTCAACGCCAAGATACAGGCGCATATGCGGGTTAAACACCTGTATGAAACCCAGATGACCCAGACTCAGGAGCTCTCATATCACCATGAACGGTTAAAGCGCGAGCAACAGATTGCCGAGCGGATTTTTACCCGTATCGTCCATACCGGATGTCTGGCGGCATCGAATATCAAGTATTTGCTATCTCCGGTTGCCGTGTTTAATGGTGATTTGTTGTTGGCAGGTTATAAACCATCCGGCGGTATGCATATCATGTTGGGGGACTTTACCGGGCATGGTCTGCCAGCGGCAATCGGGGCCATGCCGGTGGCTGACATTTTTTACGGAATGACCAAAAAAGGCTTCTCCATTATGGATATCGTTCTGGAGATTAATGACAAGTTGCGCGCGATTTTACCGACGGGTCTGTTTTGTTCAACCTGTCTGGCCGAGGTCGATGCGACAGGAAACACTATCTCCGTGTTTAACGCCGGGTTACCCGATATTATTTTGTGCGACTCGCAGGGTAAGGTACGGAAAAAGTTCGGTTCCAATCATTTACCGTTGGGCGTGGTATCGTCACATGAGATAGAGAAAAGCCTTGTTATTTGCGAGACCGAACCCGGAGAGCGTCTGATTATCTATTCCGACGGATTGATCGAATCCACGAGCAGCGATGGAACTATGTATGGCCAGGATCGCTTGGAGCAGGTTATCAACGGATGCACTGATCCGGTTTTGATTTTTGAGACATTATGTCAAAGCCAAAGGGATTTCGTCAGTGGTGGTGACCAGCTGGATGACATTACCCTTTTGGAGGTGGTGTTGGGCAGCAGGGTCGACGCTAGTACGGATATTTCACCCTTTAAGAACCGCGACCCCTTGCATTGGCAGGTATGCTTCGACCTCTACGCGGAAGATCTGAAGGCGCGTGAACCGATACAGACTATCGTGCAAATGGTAATGGACGCGCAGCAACTCTATGATCACCGTAGTCGCCTGCACACGCTTTTGATGGAGATGTATTCCAATGCCTTTGAGCACGGCGTGTTGGGTCTGGACTCGAAGTTGAAAAAAGATCCCAGTGGTTTTGCCCAATACTATATGCAGCGCCAGGAAAAGTTGGAGACTCTCGCTGACGGGCGCATCAGTGTGCGTATCGAACACAGACCCAACGGCCTAGGCGGGGTTCTCAAAATCGAGATGGAGGATAGTGGTCAGGGTTTCGATTTTCAAAGCTATTTGAATGTCGATAAGACCAATAAACAATTTAGTGGGCGCGGTATCTCACTGTTAAAAGGGTTGGGTCGACAGGTGGAATTTTTTCGCAATGGCAGCGGCGTGCGGGTGGAGTATGTTTGGGAAGATTGACGAGCAGGGACTGGTGAAATACGGCAGAGGCCGCCTACGGGCGGTCTCTTCGTTTTGTGGGGACCGCGACAATTTTTTGTCAATAAATGTAAATTGTTGTTAATTGTTAACAACTGATCTAATAAAAAGTCAATTGTTTTTTAGACTTAAATCACAATCTGACCAGGTGCTGTTTAAACCATGGCTTTACCAGACAATGAAAAAAACGTGTTGGCATACCAGACAAACAATGCGTACACCGTAGCTGATGCACTGGTCGATCATCTCTATGCCATCGGGGTTCGCCATGTTTTTGGGGTACCAGGGGGGGCCATTGAACCCCTGTATGATGCCCTTTTTGAATCGGAGCGTCGGGGTAGGGTTGCGCCGGTATTGGCTAGGCACGAATCCGGAGCTGCCTTCATGGCGGACGGTTATGCACGCAGTGGGGGCCGCCTGGGTGTCTGTTGCATGACCACAGGTCCTGGCATGACCAATGCGCTGACCGGCGTCGCCAATGCTTACGTCGACGGTGTACCTTTGTTATGTATCACAGCGCAAACCCCGCTTACGACCTGGGGTCGCAGGGCCTTTCAGGAATCCAGTTGTACCGGGATCCCTGCCTTACAGTTAATGGGGGGGATTACCCGCTACAACGCCCTGATCAGTCATCCGCGTCAACTCGTTACAAAACTGGAAAAGGCAATATTCCACGCCTTTCGTCCAACGCCGGGTCCGGTGCATTTGACGATTTCCCCGGATGTTATGCGGCAAGAGGCTGTTTCCAATACTTTGGCACTTCGTATGCCGGATTTCTCCCGACTCGGGCCTTACCCCGATCCTGCCGATGTGCAATGGGTCTATCGTACCCTAATTTTGGAGAAAAACCCGGTACTGGTTGTTGGCGAACGCTGTATCGGTTGCGCGGATTTATTGGAGCGTATCGCGGCCGCTGTGCAGGTTCCTTTGGTGGAGACATCGCATGGCAAAGGGATTGTCAGTCAGCGTCATCCCATGTACCGCGGGGTTTTCGGATTTGCCGGACATGGCGCGGCTATCGAAACCGTTAAAAACAGTAGCGCATTGATTGTGATAGGGGCCAGTTTGGACGAGGTGGCGACCAATGGTTGGGATACCGCCTTGTTGGATCATCGCAAAGTGGTGCAGATTGACGAGATCGAATCCGAATTTGCAGGGCTGCCGTCGAGTTTTCATCAGATTCTGGCGCGCCTCAACTATTTTCTGATTAAACTGAGCGAGCAGATCCCCTGTCTTGATACAGTGGCCTTCCTGAATATAGGTGTATGGACGGACAGAGAGGCCTTCGCAAAATCCCAGACGTCGATTCCAAGTGAGTCAAACGAAATGCGCTTGGTCATCGCGGATGCACCGCCGCAACGGGTACAGCCTGGTGTACTCATGGATTATCTTTCGCGACAGATTCATACCCCTGTGCAGTATTTTGTCGATACCGGCAACAGTTTCTTTTGGGCAGTCAATCGTCTGCAGTTGTTCAATACCTCCCCCCTATTACCACGCAGACAGCGTTCTGAGATTCGTACCAGTTTTAAATTCGGTGCCATGGGTTGGGCGATAGGTTCCGCGGTGGGGGCCGCCTTGTCGCAAGATATACGGTCTATCATTTGTATTACCGGCGATGGCAGCGTCCTGATGAACGGCCAGGAGATCAGTGTGGCCGTGCAGCTACGTCTGCCGGTGGTGTTTATCATTTTAAACGATGGTGTGCTGGGGACGGTGATGCACGGGCAACGGTTATCCGGGGCTGCCCCTGTGGCGTTTGACCTGCCACAGGTCGATTTTCAAGCAATGATGCAAGCCATGGGTGTTGAGGCATTGGTGGTGAAAAATCATACTGAGCTGTATGAACTGAATCTGGACGACAGACTACGAGGGCTGTCCGGACCGTTGGTTTTAGATATACGTATTGACCCTGAACAGGTACCGCCCTTGGGCAGGCGCATAGCCACGGTGATGGGGACATCGCAATGAAATATGTCATTCTGGATTCCGTGGCCTTTCTGCAACCCTCGCACAAAGGGCAATGGATCTTCACGGGCTCGCATGGTGGTATGAGTGCCGCCCGTCAGGCGGCGCAGTATCATCCGGCAGGGATAGTTTTCAATGATGCAGGCAGGGGCAAAGAGGATGCTGGGATTTCTGGGGTTGCCTGGTTGGAACAGCAAGGCATAGCGGCAGCCTGCGTCGATGCGTTTAGCGCGAAGATAGGCAGTGGTCAGGAGACTTTTTTGTATGGGATCGTATCAGCCTGTAATGCCCTGGCAACAAAACAGGGGCTGCGGCTTGGGTTACCCTGCCGGTTGGTCGTTGCACAATTACAATTAACAAACAGTGAGGAGGAGTTATGCCAGCAGCCGGAATAATTGGTACCGGTGCCTATTTGCCGCCAGGCAGGCAGACTATTGATGATTTCGTGCGTATGGGCGCCGAACGCGAGCTGGTGCAGAAGTGGGGTATTCTCGAACATCGTATTGCCGGTGCGGAAACCGCAACGGATATGGAGGCGAAGGCTGCATTGATGGCTCTGCGTAATGCAGGGGTAGCCGTCGACGAGGTGGAGTTGATTATCGGTGCAACCGCCCACCCGGAAAAATCCAATCCGGCAAATGTCGCACTGACTCAACAAAAGATCGGTGCGCTCAATGCGGGTGTCTTTACCGTCGATCTTTCCTGCGCAGGTGCCATTCCGGCCATGGCTATTGCCAATAGCTTTATCAAGACCGGTGCCTACAAAACCATTTTGTTAGTGGCCTCCTGTCGCCTGCAACATATCCTAGATTTCAGTGACCCCTCGACCTATGTGGTGATGGGGGATGGTGCCTCGGCTGTTGTGGTGTCGGCTGTAAAGGACGGACTAGGATTCGGTGCCTTTGATCTTCAGGGCAATGGAGATTTTTGGCACAAATCGGGTGTCGAGCGAAGGACTCCCCGTAACCCCGACAAGGTAGTGGACAAGAGTGTGCGAGAATTCTTCTATATTGACTTGGATGATGGACCGGAAAACACACGCTTTCATCGATACCTGATTCGCTCTGTCCCGGAGTCGGTAAACCGGTTGTTGGCCAGGGAGAGCATGACGATGAATGATATTCAGTGGGTGGTGCCCCATCAGAATGTCAAAGGATTGTCAGGTGTCTGGTTGAAGCAATTAGGGGTACCCGAGGAGAAGGCGGTGTTAACCAACTTTAAGTATGGCAATATGAGTGTGGCCAATATATGGGTTAATCTCCATGAAGGTGTTGAAGACGGCCGCATCCGAGAGGGTGATACCTTGTTATTCTTTGGGCAGGGAACAGGTTTTGCTGTCGGTTCCATGCTCATGCGCTGGGGAAGCTAGCCATCAGGCTATAGAAGTCGTTGCTGATTGTCGATAGAACGAATTGTTATGTTGGGTCCTTACGTTATTGTTACAATGATCGACTGTTCCTGTTCAGTTGTCTTGCTGAATTCGAGACAAATTGTGTTATCAATGCCAAGATTGGAAATCTAAAATATGTTTTCAAATAAACTTTTTCAGTCCGCTCTCATATTAGGGCGCTCTTCTCTATGGATTCTTTCTCTGTTTTTCCTCAAGACCAGCTTAGCCGCAGAAATGCAATTAGCATCCTTTGATTCGCTATACAGCTCCAGCGAGTTGTTGTCCATCGCTACAGGTAAACCGCAAACCGTATTGCAGGCACCGGCCGTGACCAGTTTGATCACTGCAGCGGATATTGCAGAGATGGGGGCCTTGCAACTGGCTGATGTATTGGAAACCATACCTGGCATGCACATCAGCCGGTCCTATGTGGCCAATCTGCCTATCATGGCCATGCGTGGAGTCCAAAGCTATCCGAGCACAGAGGTGTTATTCCTGTTGAACGGTATTCCCACGACCAATCTCTATTCCGGCGACCAAAGCTATTCCTGGAGTGATCTGCCGGTCAGAAGTATTGCCCGTATCGAGGTCATTCGTGGGCCGGGCTCGTCTGTTTACGGTGCCGATGCCTTTGCAGGCGTTGTCAATGTGATTACCAAGGACACCGATGACATTGAAAAAGGCGAAGTGGGACTGGGATACGGCCAGTTTAACAGCAGACAAGTTTGGTTACAGAAGTCCTTGGAACGTGGCGATTGGAAAATGGCGATTAGTCTGGAGGGTTTCCAAACCGATGGTCACGAGGGCATCGTGCATGAGGATTTTCAAACGATATTGGATTTGGGGCTTGGTACAAGCCTCTCCAATGCACCCGGCAGCTCTAACAACCAGGTGAAGCAACTGGATACCTGGCTGGATTTACAGTTCAGACGCTGGCAAGTCCGGTTGGGCCTGCTGAGTCGCCGCGACATGGGTGATGGCGCCGGCATAGGCGGGGCACTGGCCCCGGAAAGTATTTTGCAGGGCGAGCGGCGTATCGTGGATATCAGTTATCGCAATGAAAATATATTCAGTGCGACAGACCTGCTGGTCAAGGCAGGTTATTTTGAGAGTGACAATTCAGGGAAACTGGTTTTATTGCCCAAGGGGGCGACCATAGCGCCTGGTATCGCCTTTGATAATGGCATGATTGGTCAGCCGTTTGAGAACGAACGGGTGTTCAACCTCGAGGCGTCCTTGTTGGTGCGCAAATTTGCCGGCCATGAGCTGCACCTCGCAGGCGGTTTCCGCTCCGGGGACATGTATCAGACCGGTGAGCGGAAAAATTTCAACAACTTCTATTTACCGCTGCCGGAGGTGGTGGATGTCGAGGACTATCCCCAATATGCCTATATGCAGCCCCACGTGCGCGAGGATCTGTATGCCTATGTCCAGGATATTTGGAACTTCGCGCCAGACTGGGAGGCAACGCTGGGAATACGCCACGATAGCTACAGCGATTTTGGTGAAACCACAAATCCGCGCGTCGCTTTGGTCTGGCACACGGCCCAGGATTTGAGCCTTAAGGTATTGTACGGTAGTGCCTTCCGCGCCCCATCCTTCGTAGAGCAATATGCGGCCAATAATCCTGTAGTGTTGGGGTCTGCCGATATCAAACCCGAAAAGGTTACGACAGGGGAGTTCGTTATTAATTACTTCCCTACGGAGAATGCCTTCCTGGCTTTGAATTTTTTCCAGTTTGTTATCGAAGACAAAATTGTCCAGACGGATGAAGCCGTGTTCCTCAATCAAGGTGAACAGCTTGGGCAGGGTGCAGAATTGGAATATGAATTTCGATTTGCTGACACCTTGCGGTTGACCGGAAATTTTGCCGGGCAGGAAAATAAAAATGATCAGAGCGGCGACTACGTCGGTAATTCACCCCGCTGGCAGGGATATAGTCGATTGAGTTGGCACCCCACTGCGTCTTGGGAGGGGGCTGTTTCCATGAAATATGTCAGTGGACGGTTTCGTGCCAGCGACGACCCCAGGCCCAATCCGGAAGACTATGCTTCATTCAATCTGACCGTTAGTCGATATTTTGGCAGCAAAGACTATTTTATTCGACTGATCGCCCGAAATATGACCGACGCCGATCGGCGGGAACCGAATCTCGCCAAGAAGAGTAAAAATTTGCCGTATATCGATAATGATATTCCCCTCGCCGGTCGACAACTGTTTGTGCAGGGAGGTATGCAATTTTGAAAATTACAGCGATATATGTGAGTGGTTCGATGTCGAAATTGACTGGCAGGTACTCTTGTTGAGTTGCAGTAATAACATCAATGAATAAATGGTAGGCTATGAAGGGTAAATTCGCGCCATCTACAAGACGCTATTTTGCCACGTTTGTCGTCGGACTTTATTTTGTTTTCCCTCTTTTTGTTGCAGCCGGTGAAAAACCGGTTATTGGTATTATTTCCGAGGCCGAAACCCTGGCGAAACCACTCATTCGGGAAATTACTGAAAATTTAAATCGAGGAACATTATTTCGTTATGTTTCGTTAGCTCTTCGAGACGGTGATAGCCCGGATTCCACGCGTTTATGGATAAGGGAGAAGAAAATCACGCAGCTTCTTTTGGTAGGAAACGGGCGGGCTTTGAGTATTGTCGAACAGATTAGCGATATACCAATTATTTACCTGCAGATAGACAAAGGTGCTTTTGACCGCAAGAATGCGACCCGCAGCAAGATGCTGTTTGAGTCCGATCCCGCCACGGTGTTGGCTTTTGTGAAAAAGGCCTTACCGGACACCAAGCAAATACTCGTTGTGTACGATGCCAATCTGAAACAAATAGTAGTAAACAGGGCACGCCAGGTGATGTCCAGTGTCGGCGTGGAAGTCATCGGTTACCCGGTTAATTCTGTAAAAGAGGCGGCAGAGCGATATCAGATTCTTGTTCGAGAATACAGGGAGCGTAATCAGGTCATCTGGCTACTGAATGATCCCTACGGTGCCGATGAAACGGCGATAATTCCCTATCTGCTCAAGAGTTCCTGGGAACGACATATTCCTTTGATTTCCAGTAATCCCCTGCATGTTAAACGCGGTGTACTAATGGGTTTTATGCCGGACGTTGCCGGCTTGGTAAAACAAATCGAGCGCATGGCACAGAATGGGGGAATGGCCGGCTCCAGGGACGCTGAGTTGACATTTGTCTGGGAAACCATAAAGGTAATCAATAAACGCAGCTGGAGTCACTTGGGGATGCCACTTGACAACAAATTGATGCGTGAATTTGATGCGGTATTTCCTCAGTCGGGCGGGAGGAGACCTTAGCCGTATGTTGAAATTTCTTCGCCCTCTCTCTTTTCATCGCTACCTGTCAGTATTGCAGGTTCTCGTGGTTGTTGTCGTGTTGATCAGCTGTGTTGCTTTAACAGTAAGCACAGTTTCAACCAGCCTGAAAAACAGATTGATGGCTACCGGTGAAAATATCACCAGAAATCTCGCGCAACAAAGTGTCCTGGCACTATTGTTTTCGTCAGAAGAGAATGTCATCGGCCATATAGAGGCCACGTTGTCCTTGCCCGAGGTGGTCTTCATGGGGGTGTATGATTTGGAGGCCAATCCACTGGTGACGCGTGGGGAATCCTTTGGTGATCACGATGGCCAACATATGTTCGATGCCGGCATGACGGGGTTAAATCTGGATGAGGAAGATCATATAGATTTTTTTAAACCGGTAATAGTAACTAGTCAGCAGGATAAAACGAGACAGGAGATTCTCGGTTATGTCTCCGTGAAACTGACCAAGGTAGTCTATTTTCAGGAAATAAAGAGTCTCGTTCTGAAGTTGATTGCCATTGGTGTCTTACTGGTGTTCCTGTCTGTCATCGTGATTGTTGTTGTTTCCCGCCGTTTGACGCAACCCCTGAGTATACTGTCTTCTATTATGCAAGGCGCCCGTGAGGGTGAACAAGGGGCGCGGGCCACAAACGAGGGGCCGAAAGAGATACAGGAAATTGCCCAATCTTTTAACTCCATGATGGATTCACTGGAGGAACACAGCGAACAACTGGCTCAGCGGGTCGATGAGTTGGAGCTTGCCCGTTTGGAAAACAAGGCAGGAAAGGAAAGACTAAGTAGTATTCTTGCCAATGTTGCAGAGGGAATAGTAATCGTCCGTTCCGACTACAGAATTGAATCTATCAACCATGCCGGTTGTCGATTGTTGGGCCGTGAATCCGATACGCTAGTCGGTGTTGAAGTTGAAAAATTTTTCCCGACTTTATCCAGTATTCTTTCCGACTTGATGGGTAGTACTGTCCGGATAGACAATCCATTTGCACAAGTGGAGATGGAAGGGGTTAGCGGTAAAGGCAGTGCTTTGCAGCTGGAGATGGCAATTAGTTGTTTGAAACAAGGGCGCGATGATCTTTTTATCATCGTATTCAGAGATATTGCCCAACGTAAACAATATGAACAGGAGTTGAAGAGTGCGCGCGATCAGGCCTTGCATCTGTCGCAATTAAAAACGAATTTTATGGCTAATATGAGCCACGAAATACGTACGCCAATGAACGGGATTGTCGGTACGCTGGAGTTGATGGGGGCCTGCGATATTGATGAAGAGGTCAGGGATTACGTGACCACCATGAAAGTTTCCAGTCAACAGATGATGGGGA